>JANTGV010000068.1 GCA_024762745.1 Sulfurimonas sp.
CTGTTTTAAAAATCCAGAGGGCGATTATGCAGGAAGACTTATAGAAGCGGTTGGACTTAAGGGAAAAAGAGTCGGCGATATGGAGTTTAGCACTGAACATGCAAACTTTTTAGTTAATCATGGAGATGGAAATTTCGATGATGCAATCTTTTTGATACAAGAGGCACAGAGAAAGGTTTTTAAAGAGTTTGATATTTGGCTTGAGTGTGAGATTGTTGTTTTAGATGAAAGATATATGAGTGGCAACTCGCCGCTCATACATAAAGAGAAAACTTAGAAACGTACCATTAAACCTGCGTAAACACCAGCATATTCTAAATCCATTTGAGTATCACTATCATCTACATCATATTTTTGAACTCTATATCCGACTTCTAATGCTGGTTGAAGTACTGGAATAAAGTCTAAAGTATAATCAATTTTTGCTCTAATATCATACATAGTTGAATCACCATCTGTGATATATTTTACATCTGCTTCAAGACCAATATTTGTCGCTGGAATCTCAGCTCTAGTTCTAACATACAATAAGGGAATTACTACTGATTCTGAAGCAGAATAACTTAATCCACCTGCTAAACCACTAATATCTGCATCACTCTGTATAACCTTTAGGTCAAGTCCTAAATCCAAAGTAGCCCAACCAGTATTATCTAAAATATTATAATAAGGGATAATATCAAATTGTTGCATATCTATAGTTGTTGGAGCAGAAGCAGCAGGTATACCATTAACTGTACCTGTTGTTGTTCCTTCATCAGCAATGGAAACATACTCTAATCTAATATTTGGCACAATTGGTACGGGATGCTTTATAAGCATCCAAAAATACATCTCGCTAGAATCTTTTTCACTACTTTCATACGTACCATCTAAGCTGAGTACACCATCTGTATCACTCGTTGTTCCACCACCACTCGGTGTCTGCATCCATGCACCAGCACCCATCTCTACTCTTGCGATATCTGCATTTGCAGTTGCTGCCAACATAGCTACACACGCTAAACTTGTTAAGATCTTTTTCATAATTAAACCCTATTTTTGAATTGTCTATAATTATATCAGAGTAAAATAGGTTATTTCTTAAAAAATGAGATGATTTTGTGATAAAAGTCTTGTTTTTTTTAACAGTTAAGATCTAAATCTTAACTGTTTTATAAGGAGAGATAGAATGAAAGATGAGGTCATCCTACTGTATCAACTACTAAAGGAGAAGGTAGTAGTCGCGTAATGAAATTTTATTATTTTGAAAAAGACCTAGCTAACTGCAGCTATAGCAGCATCGTAGTTAGGCTCTTCAGTGATCTCTGGAACGATCTCTTTGTAAGTTACAACACCCTCTTCATTTACTACGAAGATTGCACGACATGTAACACCAGCAAGTACAGAACCACCTAAAAGAACACCATAAGCGTTAGCAAAATCTTTATTTCTAAAGTCTGAAGTAACAACTAAGTCATTGATACCTTCAGCTGAACAGAAACGTCCTGAAGCAAATGGAAGATCAAGAGAAACGATAGTTGCATCAACATTGTTTAAGCTTGAAGCTTTAGCATTAAAGTTACGAGTTTCAGTTGCACATACACCTGTATCTAAAGAAGGAACAACAATGATAAGCTGTTTCTTACCAGTAGCTCCACCTACTACCACGTCACCTAAACCGTCTGAGTTTACAACAGTAACTGCTGGTGCTTTATCACCAACATTTACTTCATTTCCTAATAATTCTACTTCTGTACCTTTAAATTTTGTAGTTGCCATAAATTAAGGCTCCTTTATTGTTTGATTTTAACGAATTTACGTTTTATTTGTGTAAGTATATTTAAATCGGATAATTTTTGTCTTAATTAGCTTAAAGGCTCTATAGACTAAGTTTCAGTTAAGATTACAGTTGACTTTTTGGTGCTATATCTAAGCTCTCTAAAGAGCTAAATATTCCCTCTTTATACATCTCTACAGCTACTCTGCCTATCATCGCTGCATTGTCTGAACAGTATTTTAATTCACTTAAAAGAAGTTCTGCCTTGTAAGGTTCTAAGAGCTCCTCAATACGAGAACGTAAATAGAGATTGGCACTTGCTCCACCAACAATGGCGAAAGTTTTTGGCTTATTTGTCTTGAAATACTTTTTTAACTTCTGTATCAAATGAGCAGTAGCAATATGTTCAAATGAAGCAGCTATATCTTTATACTGCGTTTCATCGCCATCAGCCTTTTCAACTGCAAGTCGAACTGCGTTTTTAAGTCCTGAATAACTAAACGCCAGTAGAGGAGACTGTGAAAGAGGGATTGTAAAGTTATGTTTTTTTCTATCTCCATCTTTTGCCAACTCTTGAATAAGTGGTCCACCTGGATAACCAAGTCCCATCATCTTCGCAACTTTATCAAAACTCTCACCAAAACTATCATCCATACTTTTGGCTACTGTCTGTATATCTTTCAAGCTTTTCACTTCCATAACCTGAGTGTGTCCACCCGAAACAAGTAGTGTTGTCAAAGGAAACTGAGTCTCTTTTTCTATAAATAGTGAGTAGATATGTCCAACTAAGTGGTTAACACCTATAATAGGAATATCCAAGGCTACTGCTATCGCTTTAGCCATAGTAACCCCTTCTATAAGGGTAACTGCTAAACCTGGACTTGAAGTCACCGCAACAGCTTTTAAGTCTTTAAAGTAAGGCTCACACTCTGCAAGTATTTTAGGAAGAGCCTCAGCATGAAGACGAGCAGCGAGTTCGGGAACTACACCGCCATAAACGCTATGTTCTAACTCCTGAGATATTTTTTTGTGAAAAAGAAGCTTTTTCGTCTCTATCTCTGTTATAGAAATTGCACTGTCATCACAACTACTCTCTATTGCTAGTATCACTTCCTACCCTTTAACAAAATCTCTTACTTCTTTATCTATAGCAAATACATCATCAACACTCTGTGGTAATTGAGTGAACTTCTCAAAAGCAGTAATAATATTTTTGCTAATGTCCATAAAACCTATCTCTTGGTTTATAAACTTCTCTATCGCTGCTTCATTTGCTGCGTTTACAACAACACCTCGAGCTGGATACTTTAAGAGTTCCTCTTTTATCTGCCAAACAGGGTACCTGTCATAAGTTATCTCACGAAATTCTAAATTACCAATCTTGAGTAAATCTACATGCTCTAAAATATTCTCATCCATTTTTCTATCTAATGCATAAGAGATGGGAAGCTGCATATTAGCATGAGCAAAATGTGCTGTTGTAGAGCCATCCCTGAAATCAATAAGTGCATGAATAAGTGACTGCGTTTCTATAATAGCGTCATATTCACCCTCGCCAAAAAGCCATCTCGCTTCTAAAATCTCAAACATCTTATTCACCATAGTTGCAGAGTCTATAGTTATTTTTTGTCCCATAGACCAATTTGGATGTTTCTGGGTATCTGCCAAGGTTGCGTTTTGAAGTTTGTCTACCTTCCAATCACGAAAAGCACCGCCACTTGCAGTGATTATCATTTTTGAAACAGGTCTCTCCTGCATAAGGTACCATAAACCAAAGTGCTCACTGTCTATAGGCTGAATCTTAGAGCAATCAATAAAGGCTCCACAGGCAACTAGGCTCTCCTTGTTTGCTAAGGCAACCTTTTTCCCACACTCTATTGAAGTCAAAGTTGGACGCAGACCTAAAAAACCTACAAGTGCGTTTACAACCAACTCACTTGTAGACTCTTCTATAACCTTTAAAATAGCCTCTTGTCCCGAATAAACGCAGTTGTGATTTACTTTTGAGATATCTTCAGAGTTGGAAATGACTACAACTTTTGGGTTATGCTCTTTTATCTGCTCATTCAGGAGTTTTATATTACTCCCGCAAACTAGTACTTCAACAGTTATGCCAAACTTTTTAGCTATGACAAGTGTATTTACTCCTATAGAGCCTGTTGAGCCGAGAAGTACCAAACTAGACAAGGCCTCTTAGAAGAACAAGCATTACAATTCCACCAAAGAGATATCCATCTATTCTGTCAAGAACTCCACCATGGCCGGGGAGTATGTCACCACTATCTTTCACATCTGCTGCACGTTTTAGCGAAGATTCAAAAAGGTCACCAAATATAGAACTAACGGCAACCATAAAAGATATAATGAATGCTATGCTCAAGTCAACTATAGGCAGACCAAAAAACATACCGCCCAAAGTTGCAACGGCGATGCCGCCTACAACACCTTCCATTGTTTTGTTTGGACTTGTCTCACTAAACTGCGTTTTACCAATACTTTTACCTACCGCATAAGCACCGATATCAGTAAGTGCCACTACAGCTAATAACCAAAGCAGAGAAACTACTCCGTACTCCTGATACATTGTGAAAATAAAAAGCATTCCAGCTGTTGGATATATAAATGGAAAAAAGTCCTTCCACTCAATCTCCTTGTTAAACGCAACTGCACTTGCATAAGCGACACCGGCTAGGACAAAAAGGTCATCACCATAAGGGTAGATTCCTGCTAAAAGCCAAACTCCTGCTGCATATGGTAAAAGATTGTCTTTTTCAACTTGAAAGAGCCGTACAGCTTCTCTAAATGCTAAAAGATAAATAGCACCAAAAACAAGCCACATTACAAAAAAGTTATCTATTAAACCTACTAACAATACACCTGCGAGTAGTACCAAACCTGTAATTATTCTCTCTTTATGATTCTCAAAAATTTCCATATAAGTTCCTAGGTAATAATTAAGAAAAGATTATACCCTATCAGACTTTAATATCTAGTTTATAACGAGGTGTTTCGTTTGTCTCTTCGCTCTCTTCTTGCTCTTTTTTCTCATTTCTCTGATTCTCTTGGTCTGCTTCATTGCGTTGATGTTCACGGTCTGGGTCAACCTCTTGGTTCTCCTCTGCAGGACGAACTTCCAAGACCTTTTCCTCTTTTTCGTTTGCAGCAGCCTGAGCAACCATATTTTGAAAGTCTACACGGTTGTTATGAGCATTCTGCACCGAAGCTGCGTTTGCCGTCATCTGATTTACAAATATCGCATTTCCAACAGGTCCTATCGCCATTTTTACCAGGAATAGAAAGCATAAAGAATTGAATCTTTACACCCTATCCTGCCTCCTATACTGAACTTCTTAAACTGTTCCATTCTTTATCCAATAAAATAGTTAAACTTCTTACTTCTAAAGTTTTAAACACTCAGAAACTAAAGTAATATAAATTAAATCGGTCAAAATACAATTTTAATTAGTTCTCTTATATATTTTCATTATATTTGTCTATACACAGTTTCGGAAACTCACAAAAACAAAAAGAGCGTTTCCAAAATACTTATGCTAACTCCTTAATACAATGTAAAGTTATTTTTCACTGAAACTAAATTGTTTTCTTTTATTATTCTCAGCATATCAGCTAACTTAAGAGACTTCTCCTCTTCATCGGCAATTGAACTCTTTACGTCTAAATTAAATTTTTTCATATTTGTATCCAAGTATCCAGTATTAAACTTTCCAGCTTTAAAAGCATCATCTCTTACTATTGCTCTATGAAGTGGTATATTCGTTTTAAAACCCTCTATATAGTACTCATCGAGTGCTCGTCTAGCCTTAGCCACCACACCTTTCCAATCAAGTGCGGATACAATTAGTTTTCCCAGCATTGAATCATAACAAGTAGGAAGTTCGTATCCAGAATAAAGACTAGTGTCAAGTCTTACCCCAGGACCACCCGGTGTTAAATACTTTTTAACAGTTCCAGCAGTAGGCATAAAGTTATTTTCTGGATCTTCAGAATTAATCCTAAATTCTATAGCGTAACCTCTGAAATTTATCTCTTCTTGCTTATACTTCAACTTATCTCCAGCAGCTATTTCTATCATTCTTTGAATAATGTCAACTCCGGTAACTATTTCACTTACAGGGTGTTCAACCTGAACTCTTGTGTTCATCTCAATAAAGTAAATATTGTCTTTTTCGTCTAGTAAAAACTCAACCGTACCTACACTCTCATAACCAAGCTTTTTCATGGCATTTACAGAAATCTCAGCAAGTTTTTCTCTTGTTGCATCATTTAAAAGAGGTGATGGAGTTATTTCTATGACTTTTTGGTGACGACGTTGTATAGAGCAATCTCGCTCACCTAAATGAACTACGTTTCCATAACTATCCGCAACTACTTGAATCTCTATATGCCTAGGGTTCTCAACGTATTTTTCTATAAACACTTCGCCTCTTCCAAAGTACTTTATGGATTCATTGCTAGCAGAGTCAAACATGTTTGAGAATTCTTTTGCCGCATGAACAATTCTCATACCTCTTCCACCACCACCAAACGCAGCTTTTATAATAATAGGAAACCCTATTCCTTTAGCAATTTTTTCACCCTCTTCTTTATTAAGAACAGGAGTATTAGTACCTTCTAGTACGGGAACACCTATTTTTTTCATAGCAATTTTTGAAGCCATCTTGTCACCAAAAAGTT
>JANTGV010000069.1 GCA_024762745.1 Sulfurimonas sp.
TGATACCAAAAACCGATAAGACCCCATGAACACAGACCAACACCTTCCCAACCGATAAAAAGACCGGCAAAGTTGTCACTCATTACAAGTATAAGCATTGAGAATACAAACGCAGATAACCAAGCAAAGAAACGATTGAAACCTTTATCATGATCCATATATCCAATAGCGTAGAAATGAACAACAGTTGAAACAACTGTTACAACCATCATCATAGTTACAGACACCTGATCAACTACAAAACCAAATGGTATATATAGATCACCAGTAGCCATCCATGTCATCATCTCTACATGAACAGTATCTCCACCACCAAGAATATGAACTAAAAGAACACTACTTGCCACTAAAGATACAAGCAGTAAAATACTTGGAACCAGGCCTGCAATTAATGTTTTTGGTCTAGCACCAAAATATGCAGCGAACATTGAACCAACAAGTGGTGCGAATAGTGCAATATATAAATATTTTTCCATTCTTCTATCCTTTCATCGTTGATAATGTATCTAGGTTAATATTGCCGTGACGTTTATGCCAAACAATTAAAAGACCAAGACCAACAGCTACTTCTGATGCAGCAATCGCAATAACAAAGAATGCAAACATCTGACCAGTTAAGTCACCGTAAAAATGTGAAATCGCAGCAAAAGCAATATTTACTGAGTTAAGTAATATCTCTGTTGCGAAAAACAGTAAAAGAAGATTCTTTCTTCTCATAACACCAACTAAACCTATTGCAAATAGAATAGTTGAAAGAACTAGATAATGATTTAATCCAATTTCCATCATGAAAGCACCTTTTTATCTTGATCTTTTTTTATATCTTCAATCTCAGCTTTGTGGTAGAGTGTGAGAGATAGGTCCATCTTTTTTCCAGCTAAAACAATACCCGCAATCATAGCAACCAAAAGCATTACTGCTGCTACTTCAAAAGGGATAAGGTACTTAGTAAAAAGAACCATACCAACATCTTGAGTATTTCCAACACCTTCAGTCATAGGATAGAGTGCAGTAATATTGTCAGATACAATCGGAGCTGCAAATATTGCAACTATAAGTACTGCAGCTAGAGTACTCAGTCCAACAACTATGTACTTATTGCCATTGTTCTCTTTAACTTCTCTTGTAGTATCAAAAAACATCATACCAAATGCGTAAAGAGCCATAACAGCACCTGAATAAACTACGATTTGAATCGCACCTAAAAAGTCAGCACCTAGAATAAAGAAAAATGCCGATATAAAAATCATCCCTGCTGCAAGTGCCGTAAGGGCATATAACGCTTGTGATGTCGTAACAGTAATGAAAAACATCGCAATCGTTAAAAATGCAAATAGATAAAACGCTATAGCTTCAAACATAATTCAATCTCCTTAATATGCTAGAGGTGTTTTCTTAACACGCTCATCTTCATGTGGTGTAATAGCACCAAAACCGTCAAACTCAACCTGAGTTCCGGCCTTCATCTTATCAAGAGGTGTTAACATATCCTCATACATAATGAAGTGCTCTCTCTGATCAGATGCATTTTCATACTCACCACCGTGTGTAATTGCAAGTTCCGGACAAACTTCAGCACAGTAACCACAGAAGATACAACGACCTAGGTTAATAGTGTATTCTGAAACCTCTTTACGAGAGTTTTCGTCTATTTTAGTATCCATGCGAATACAGTCAGATATACAGATCTTTTCACAGAGTCCACAACCGATACATCTCTCTGCATCAGACTCCCAGAGTCTTTTCATCTCATGAACAGCACGATAACGAGGTCCAATTGGCATCTTCTCTTGAGGATACTGAACCGTATGAATATCAAACTTAATCATCTCTCTCATTACAACCCAAAGTCCTACAAACAGCTCGCCTCTGAAAGTTCTTTTTACTACACGTTTAAATTTACCCCAACCATCAGTCGGGTAATCTTCGATATCTACAAGGAAGTAGCCATCGTTAACATTTCTGTCATTAAATTGCTCATTATTCATTCATATCCCCTTAAAACATCATCAAAAAGCCAGCGATTACAACATTAATCACTGCTATTGGCATTAGTACTTTCCAACACAACCACATAAGTTGATCCGGTCTAACATCTGGCCATGCTGCTCTTGTCCATAGGAAGAAGAAGAAGAAAAATGACATCTTACCAAGAAGAGCTAATGCACCTAAGAAACTACCATCACCATAACCACCTAAGAAAAGAAGTGGAATTACAAATGAAAGGAAGAACATGTTTGCATACTCACCAATGAAGAAAAGACCCCATCTCATACCAGAGTACTCAGTACCAAAACCATCAATTATCTCATGGTCATTAGCGATTAAGTGAAATGGTGTACGTCCAGTCTCAGCAAAAGCAGCAATCCAAAAGAGGATAAACGCAACAAATCCGACACCATACATATTAAATATAATCCATCCATTCTCAATCTGATACTCATTAAAATCAATTAAAGAGAGAGAACCAACCATCATAATTGGAGCTAAGATCGATAGACCAGTAATAACCTCATATGAAATAAATACAGCAGCACCACGAGCAGCAGAAATTAGTGAGAACTTGTTCGCTGACGCCATACCACCAAGAAGTGGACCGTAGAGCCCAACTCCCATAATACCTAGAATATAAAGAATACCGATATTGATGTCAGCAACTATTGGATGAACTGTATATCCAAAAATCTCAAACTGAGGTAAAAATGGAATAGCAGCCGCTGCCATAAATGCAGTTGCTGCAGTAATAACCGGTGCAATTTTAAAGATTGGTCCAACTACATTCGTAGGGATAATATCCTCTTTCGTGAATAACTTAACACCATCTGCAGCAACTTGTAACAATCCATAAGGACCAACATTCATTGGCCCAAGACGACGCTGCATAAATGCAAGAATCTTTCTTTCAAAATATGTACCTATACCTGCTAATGCTGAAAATACAAGTAAAACAACAACGACTTTAATTATCGTTTCTATTAAATATGCTGTATCCATATATTACACCTTTTCAATCGAAGCTGTAGCAAAGCGATAACCGCTAAACAGAGCCTCTGAATTTAATTTAGAATCAAACGTTGGGAGTACTGTAATGTCACCAGCGATTTTATTATCACTGACTACTTTAGCAATAAGCTCACCGTTCTCACTCTTAACCTTTACACTATCACCTGCGTTTAACTCAGAGTTATTTAAAAACTCTTCACTCAGGTAAACGCCACTCTCTTCATCAAGGTTGGTAGTTTTATTAGTAAATTCACTGAACTGTCTTACAGGATTTGCAGAGTAGATTACAGAATCCCCAAGAGTTAATGCTTCATCAATTTTTTCTACACTCTCATCTGTAGATGTATTTTCGTTCATGTTTTCCAATTTATATCCACGCATCTCTTCACCAGCATTAGTGTAGTGATTTGGTAAATCATCAAACGCTTCAGCTCTGAAACCTTGAGCAGTTGGCAACTCTTTTGTATAGTCAATTGTAAGCTCCGAGTTAAAACCTAACGCATTTGCTATGTCATTTAATACATAACCACCATACGACAGTGCTGCGTTTGTTGGGTTCACGCGTTTATTTATAGAAGTAAGAGTTCCTTCTTGCTGATTCATTGCCGGCATATCAAGGTCTCCATCACCTAATGCAGATAGAGTAAAATCACCTTTTGTGTTGTAACCAATTGTATACTCACCTGCAGTATCAGAGAGTCTGTTGATAAGTGAAACACCAAGTGTATTCGTAAGAGTTGGAATCATTACAAGTTTAAACTCACTATATTTTTCAACTAAAGCAACTAAACGTGCTAAGTTTTTAGAGTTTGGATGTGTATATAAATCAGGTCCTACAACTAAAGAGAAGCTATCCTTTTTCTTCAAGAACTTCTCTAATGTTTCACCGAAGTTTTCAGGAGCACCTAGAATTTCAAGAAGTCTGTTATCGTCAATTTCTACCTCTTTAGAAACTTGCTTGCTAACCATTTTTATTTTATCTTGCTCAACCTCTTTGTCTTCGCCAGTATCAGGATCCATTTCAAGTACCATTATTGTCTCAATAACTTTCTCTTTTACAGTCTCTTCAACAGTTATAGTCTTTCTAGTGTGAAAAGATTCTAAATAGTCAGCAATATCTGTAGGTAGTTTCTCTTTATCTGCAAATAGATCTAAAATAAGATATAGAGCAGTCTCTTCTTGTAGAGGTTTATGATTTATACTTAAAAGGTTTTTACTCATACCATCTACAACAGGGTCAGCTACAGGATGGAAATATAGAGCGGCACCTTTATTTACTGTTAAAGAGTTATTTAGAGCATATCTCGCATTTGGATTATCACTCTTTATAGCAGTACCAACTGAGACAATAAAGTTACTCTCAGCAGTCTCTTTTAAGTCAGAACCATAAAGAGTAGAGCCACTAACAGCTGAATAGTCTTTCAGGAAGTTCTGGAATGCTAATGCTTCATTATTTACAAGCTTGTATCCAAATTTATCACTGAGGTTTTGTAAGATTAATGCCTCTTCATTAGTGATAGTTGAAGTAAAGTTAATAGTATCCGCTTTATTGAACGCATCAAGAGCAGAGTTAAATGCAGCCTCATCTTTTGTCACATTACTGTTTTGATAATCAAAGCCGTATCTACCCGCACCACAAAGTGAAACATAGTTCCATTCATTCATTACACGATAAATCTTATCTTCAGGATTATCTACACTTGTATGTTTTACATCATAAGATATTTGACATCCAGCAGAACAGTGACCACATGTTGCAGGTACTTGACGAAGTTCCCAAGCATTTGATTTATACATAAACTCAGTATCTACAAGTGCCCCAACTGGACATACTGCAGCACATTCACCACATGATGTACAATCTAGAATGTCTGTACCATTTGTAAGACCAATAACAGATTTGTTCAGCTTATTCCACATTGCATATGCGTCTTTAGGCATCTCTTCTTTATAGCTGGCATCAAGAGCATCAGCACCACGTGGAATAGTCTTGAGTGAGTTATCACCAATCATATCTTTACATGCAGTAACACATCTCTCACAAACTATACATAAGCCCGGATCGTAGTGTAGGTGTCCCCAATCATGAGAACTTCTATCTACATCTTTAACTGAATAGCTTTGCGAATCAACGCCTATCTCTAGTGTATAGTTCTGTAGTTCACACTCACCTGATTGATCACAAACACCACACTGAAGTGGATGATTTACATCATAAACTTCCATAATCGCACGACGCTCTTTCTCAATGTTCTCTGTTGTAGTTACAACATTCATACCCTCTTTAGCCTTTGCATTACAAGCGTACACCTGTTTTCCATCAGCTTCAACAAGACAAATACGACATGCGAGTGTCGGACTACATCTTGTTAAGTAACATATTGCTGGAATAAAAATATCATTCGCACGAGCAGCATTTAATAAAAACTCACCCTCTTGCGTTTGTATCTCTTTTCCATCTATATTAATTGTAATATTATCCATTTGCAACCTCTATATTAACTTGGGAATATCTGTACTCTGCAGCCTTTGTATCCAGATCAAAAGTCGGATTAAACGCTACTGTACCTGTCATTTTCTTACTTACTTTAAATTTACGTGTAAACTCCTGGCCACCAACAGTAAATGTGACTACATCTCCTGCCTTGATTTTCGCTGCAGTTGCAAACTGCTTCGAACCAGTAAGTTCGTAATAGCCAGCAGATTTCTTTTCTGCTATCTGTTTACACTCTTCCGTAAACCTATTGAATTGATCTAACGGGTTGCAGCTATAAACTACACTTCCATTAAATTCACCCAACTCTTCCACATCTTCAACTAATGCGTTTTCACTGTTCTTCAAAGAAGCTAATCTAACACCTCTTCTTATTGTTCCATCCGGGTCTATAGAGTTTGGTAAATCATCAAAAGACAACTCTGTAAAACCAAGCTCTGATGTATAATCAACAGCATTATCCTTCACTACCCCTAGCGAAGATGCTATATCATTAAGCTCATAACCCTTATAACCTACTGCAGCGTTTAGGCTGACAAGGTCTTTATCTATATTTACAAAAGTTCCCTCTTGTTGATTGAGTGATGGCATATCTAAATCACCATCACCTTTCGCACTTAATGTAAAATCAGCTTTCACATTATAACCTACAGATGAGCCTTCTGTCGCTTCATCCAATTCACATATTTGACTTACTCCTAAAGTGTTGGTTTTTGGTGGTATAACAAGTACCTTGAATTTACTATTTTTTTGTAGTAAACCAGCAATACGAGCTATATTTTCTGAACGCGGATGATTAATAACATCTTCTCCGACAATAAGTACAAAATCTTTTTTACGTTTAGAGAAGTGCTTCAACAGATCTATCTCCTCCT
>JANTGV010000070.1 GCA_024762745.1 Sulfurimonas sp.
CTGCTTCACAGAATGCAAAAAAAATAAAAGCCGAGGATGACAAATAGTGAAAAAAGTTTTAAACAAGGCTTACAAATTTTCAAACTCTTGGACAGGAACTATAATCATAGTTCTCTTTGTAATCTTTTTCATCGCACAAGCCTTTAGAATTCCATCAGGTTCTATGAAAGATTCACTTCTTATTGGTGACCATCTCTTTGCTAAAAAGTTTGCTTACGGTATCGCTATGCCTCACATTCCATTTATCGAAATGTCTATCATGCCATGGAGTGATGAGCTGCGTTTAATGGATGGTGATACACCCGAACGTGGAGATATAGTTATTTTCAGATACCCTCATAATCCTAAACAACACTTCGTAAAACGCTGTGTTGCCCTTCCTGGTGATGAACTTTTTGTAGCAGAAAAAGACCTCTATATTCATCACAGAGAAGGTGATGACTGGATAAATGAGAACTTCAAAGAACATGAAGTTGTACTTTTTGCTGGGAAACTTTGGGTTAAAAATCCGTACATGAAAGATCATCCTGGTATTCACCATGATGACAAGATTACAAATACCGGCACCTACCCTGCACCTCTTTTTTACATGAACCCTATCAAGGTTGACGAAGATCACTACTTTATGATGGGTGATAACCGTGACCACTCTAACGATAGCCGTTTTTGGGGAGCTGTTCCTTACGACAATATAGAAGGTACTCCTTGGTTTATCTACTTCTCAATCGATGACAACTGGGAAATAAGATGGGATAGAGTTGGAAAAACACCAACAGACTTAGAAGAATCTTCATATCTTGATAGAGCAATAGAAGAGAGACTTAAAACAGATAAAGATGACCATGGACTCTATTGATTTACTAAAAATCATTGCTGCTGTTTTGGCCTTGGCCGTAGCTATCATCGGACATGAAATCATGCACGGTGCTGTTGCCTATGCCTATGGAGATACAACAGCAAAAAACGCGGGTAGGCTATCTATAAATCCACTCGTTCACGTTGATTTAGTCGGTACTATTATTGTGCCTGCTACGATGTACTTTCTTCCTATTTTACTGGGTGGAGAGAGTGGATTCTTGTTTGGATGGGCTAAGCCTGTTCCAATCAATACGGCTGCAGTTATTAAACGTGGCGGATATAATGCAGCTATGCAAGTAGACTTAGCAGGTATTGTCTATAACTTTACTCTGGCAGTCATCGCTTCAATTATTGTAGTTGCTATGCCTCAACCGACAACTACAGACAGTTTAGTATATATTTTTGCATACATATTTGTATTTCAACTACTTCTCATAAATGTGGTTCTTGGGGTCTTTAATCTACTCCCAATACCTCAGTTTGATGGTGCTCATTTTCTAATGCACCTCTCACTTAAACATAAGGTAAATGCAGTTGCAGAGTTCTTTTACAAAAATGAAAGATACGGTATCATCATTGTTCTAGTCATTCTAATGACACCGTTAAAAGATTACCTAATCTTTTGGCCAGTTCAAACCATTTTACAATTACTAACATCACAAGGATAATAATATGAAATTTTACATAGCTACAGACCACGCCGGAGTTGATTTAAAAGACTATACAGTCGAACTTCTCAAAGAGAAAGGTCACGAGGTTGTTGATATGGGTCCATACTCTAAAGAGAGAGTTGACTATCCTGATTACGCTCATAAAGTTGCAAAAGCTATTTTAGCTGAGCCCACAGCTCAAGGTATTTTAATATGTGGTTCAGGTATTGGTATGAGTATGGCTGCAAATCGTCATGCTGGAATAAGAGCTGCATTGTGTCATGATGCGTACACTGCAACAGTTGCACGTGGACACAATGATGCTAACATTCTTTGTTTTGGTGAGCGCATTGTTGGAAAAGGTGTTGCTGAGTCTATCATTGATGCTTGGATTGCAGGTAGCTTTGATGGTGGTCGCCACTGCGGTAGAGTAGAAAAAATAGAGGGCTAAACCTAGCGTTAGCGTAGGTAGCGGAATTACTTCCGATACCGTATAAACAATAGGGAAAAGGTTCCCTTAAATTTATAAAATAAATTAAAGGAAATGCATATGTTCTGGGAATGGTCACTTTTAACGATTTTATCAATTGTCTCAATATGGCTTTTTGTAAAGATGTACTACTTCAAAAGTATTACAAACAAAGAACAGAGAAGTAATGACTTAATGAAGTTAACACTTCAAGAAGCTGAGATACTGATTCGTAAGTATCAGATCCAACTACAACGTGCACTTGGTAACGTTGATATTTTGAGTGAAGAGTTAACAAAATTAAGAAATGAGTTAAAAGTTCTTAAACAGAGAAACTCAAAACATAGACAAGAGACAGATAGGCTAACAGGGAAAATTAAAGCCCTAGAAGGTCGTATAGACGCTCTTCTCTAAAGGATAAACTATGAAACTAAGTAATACAGAAAGAAAAATAATAGAAAACTCTATTAGAGATATAAAAGATTTTCCAAAACCAGGTATTGTATTTAAAGATATTACAACCCTGCTTAATAACAAAGAGGCTTATGGTGTCTTAATGAACCACCTATATCAGAGGTATAAAGAGTATAACCTTGACTATATTGCTGGAATTGATGCGAGAGGTTTTATATTTGGTGCAGCACTTGCACAGATGTTGGGACTTGGTTTCGTACCTATTAGAAAAAAAGGCAAACTTCCATACACAACAATTGGTGAAAAGTATGCTCTGGAGTATGGCATTGATGAGATAGAAGTTCATATAGATGCCTTTGGTGATAAAAAAGGTGCTCAAGTACTTATTATAGATGACTTAATCGCAACAGGTGGAACTGCAAACGCAGCAGCAACACTTGTAAACCAAACAGGTGCACACACAGTTGAGTGCTGTTTTATAATAGGTCTAACGTTTTTAGACGGCATAAAAAAATTACAAGAGCAAACAGATGTTTACTCGATTATAGAGGTTAATTAATGTATATTCCAACTGCTTCAAAATTTGATCCTGATGAAAATGGACACTTTGGAATCTTCGGTGGTCGTTATGTTCCTGAAACACTAATGCCAGCACTTTTAAATCTAAAAGAAGAGTATGAAAAGATTCGTTTTAATAAAGACTTTTGGAAAGAGGTTCACTACTATCTTAAAGATTATGTAGGCCGCCCTTCTCCACTCTACTATGCTGAAAACATCTCTAATGAACTTGGTGCAAAAGTATACTTCAAACGTGAAGACTTAAACCATACAGGTGCACATAAAGTAAACAACGTGATTGCTCAGGGACTTATGGCTAAACGTTTAGGTTATAAAAAAGTTATTGCCGAGACTGGTGCAGGTCAACACGGTGTTGCTACAGCAACAATTTGTGCTCTGCTTGGGTTAGAGTGTGAAATATTTATGGGAGCTAAAGATGCTGAGCGTCAAGAGTTAAATGTTTTTCGTATGAAACTGCTTGGTGCAAAGGTAAACGCAGTTGAAAGTGGTTCACGTACACTCAAAGATGCTATGAATGATGCAATCCGTCACTGGGTTACAAATGCAAGAGACACTTTTTATATCATAGGTACAGTTGCAGGCCCTCACCCATATCCAATGATGGTTAGAGACTTTCAAGCAATTATAGGTTGGGAAGCACGTCAGCAGATTCTAGAAAAAGAGAACCGTCTTCCAGATCATGTTATCGCATGTATTGGTGGTGGTTCAAATGCTATTGGTATGTTTCAACATTTTTTAGAAGATGAAGGAGTTGAGTGTATTGGTATTGAAGCAGGCGGACTTGGAATAGAGAGTGATAAACATGGATGTTCACTTAAAAAAGGTCGCCCTGGAGTTCTGCATGGTCAGATGTCTTATACACTTCAAGATGAAGATGGACAGATACTTGAAGCACACTCTATCAGTGCTGGCTTAGACTATCCGGGAATTGGACCAGAGCACTCTTTTCATAATGACAATATGTCTGTCACTTATGACAATGCAACAGATGAAGAGGCTCTCGATGCTTTTGTGTGGCTCTCACGTCAAGAGGGAATCATACCTGCGTTTGAGTCATCGCACGCAGTTGCACATCTCAAAAAGATGAAAGACATAAAAGATAAGCTCATCATCATAAACCTTTCCGGTCGTGGTGACAAAGATATGATTCAAGCAAAAGATATTTTGCATTTTGATTAAATAAAAGAGGAAATATATAAGATGAAAATTGATTTAATAGGTGAGATTAAAAGTGATATAAAAGTTGAGTTCTTAGACACAAAACAACTCAAAACAGATAAAAATAAAAAACTGTTGGACAAAGCTGGATTCCAAGCAAAACAGGACACAATCTGTTTTTTACATGAAAAAACCACTTTAGTTTGTGGTGTTGAAGATAGTTCTAGTGATAGTATTAGAAGTTCTGCAAGTATTGCGATAAAAGCACTTAAATCTGCAAACTATAAATCAGCTGCATTTGATGTAAGCTCTACAAATATTCAAGCTATTGTAGAGGGTATTGTTTTAGGTGGTTATACGTTTAACGACTATAAGTCGAAACCTACAAAAACAAAACTAAAAAACATATATCTAGTCTCAAAAGATATTAAAAAACTACAACGTGCTTTTGAAGAAGCTATCATCATTGCAGACTCTACATGTTTCACACGTGATATTGTGAACAAAACTCCAGAGGATTTAAATCCACCATCATTTGCAAACTTAGCTAAAAAACTTGCACGCGAAAATGGACTTAAATGTGAGATACTAGGTGAAAAAGAGCTTAAAAAAGAGAAAATGGAATCGATGCTTGCAGTTGGTCGTGCTTCACGTCATGACTCAAAATTAATTCACTTATCATACAAACCAGAAAACCCTAAAAAAGTAGTTTCTCTTATAGGTAAAGGTCTCACTTATGATAGTGGTGGACTAAGTCTCAAACCAGCTACATCAATGGTAACTATGAAAATGGATAAAGCTGGTGGTTGTGCAGTTCTTGGTATGATCAAAGCTGCAAGTGAGTTAAAACTTGATGTTGAAATTCACGCTTTTGTTGGTGCTGTTGAAAACATGTTAGGGGGAGATGCTTATAAACCTGATGATGTTTTAGTTACTCGTAGTGGAACAACTGTTGAAGTAAGAAATACTGATGCAGAAGGACGTTTAGTTTTATGTGATGTTTTAGATTATGCACAAGATAAAGTAAAAGCAGACTATATATTTGACTTTGCAACACTTACTGGTGCCTGTATGGTAGCTCTTGGTCAATACACTACAGGTGTTATGGGACACTCAAGCAGGCTGAAACATGACTTTTCAAAAGCTGCTGGTAAGTCGGGTGAACTTGTGGGCTCGTTACCTTTTAATAAACATTTAAAAACACTCCTAAAAAGTGGGATTGCAGATATATCAAATGTAGCTTCAAAACCATATGGAGGAGCAATTACAGCTGGTCTTTTTCTCGATAAGTTTATTAAAGAGGAAAATAAAAATAAGTGGCTCCACTTTGATATAGCGGGTTCTGCATACACAGATAGTCCATGGGACTGTAACGTATATGGTGGAACAGGTGCCGGTGTACGTTTTATGAGTAATTTTTTACAAAATATTAAATAATTTTTCGCTAATAGGTTATAATACATAATGTTTAAAATTATTATTATATTCCTATTAGTACTCTCTACACAAGTTTTTGCACAAACACAGAAGGTTAAACTCCAACTCTTATGGAAAAATCAGTTCCAGTTTGCGGGGTTTTATATAGCAAAAGAACTTGGTTACTATAAAGATGCTGGAATTGACGTAGAAATCATTGAAAATAGCAGTGGAATCAATCCTGTAGAGCTTATAGAAGATGAAAAGGTTGACTTTGCGATAGGTAGAGCTACGCTGCTTGTAGATAAAAGCAAAGGCAAAGATATTGTAACACTTGGAGCTATCTATCAACACTCCCCCTTGATACTATTAGTCAAAACTGATTCTGGAATTCACAAGATTGAAGATTTAAAAGATAAAAATGTAATGATAGCAGCTGATATCCTTCACTCTGCATCAATTCAGTTTATGCTAAACTCTCATCAAGTCAGATATGAGGATCTACATCTAAGTTCCAATGATTTCAACTTAGAGAGCTTTATTTCTGGTAACTTAGACGCTATCTCTGCATATAGTACAAATGAACCTTTTCTACTTAATCAGAAAAATATTCCTTATAAAATCTTTGACCCAAAAGATCACGGTTTTGATTTCTACAGTGACTTTCTTTTCACTTCATCAAAGTTTATTGAGCAAAATCCTGAACTCACTAAGAATTTCTATATTGCCTCAAAAAAAGGTTGGGATTATGCTTTCAAGAATATTGAAGAGA
>JANTGV010000071.1 GCA_024762745.1 Sulfurimonas sp.
AAAAATCCGTTTGAATAAAGAATATCAACCATCTCTTTTACTGAGGCTACAGAGTTTTTAAATCTTGTTTTCTGTAATGTTTTAAGAGTCATTTCAATCACTTGTTCTGCTCCATCTGTACCAATCATAACAGGAACACCACTAACCATATCTTTGTATCCATACTCGCCATTAAGCATTACGGCACACGAATGTATCTGCTTTGTGTCTTTGAGTATTGCATCAACCATGACAGCTGTAGATTTTGCAGGTGCATAGTATGCTGAGCCATCACCTAAAAGGTTAACTATTTGAGCCCCACCATCTCTTGTTTTTTGGACAATCTCGCCAATCTCCTCAGAGTCAAGTAGATCATCTATAGGTACACCAGCAACTGTAGTGAATTTTGGAAGAGGAACCATAGTGTCACCGTGACCACCCATTACAGTAGCACGAATCTGCCCTGCTCCATAACCTAGTTTTTCATATATAAAGTGAGCCATACGTGCTGCATCTAATATACCTGCCATTCCAAGTACTCTCTCTCTTGGAAAGCCTGTGTACTTGAGAGCTACATATGTCATTACATCTAGAGGATTGCTAACAACAACAACTATAGCATCAGGGGCATGCTCTTTAATCTCAAGAGCATAAGTCTTAACAATTTCTGCATTTTTAGTCAGAAGATCATCTCTGCTCATCCCAGGTGTTCTTGGAGCACCAGCTGTTATTACAACTATCTTACTCCCAATCATATCTTCTGGACCATTTGCTGCTCTAACTACAGTGTGCTCTCTTGCTGCGTTTGCAGCCTGAGACATATCTAAAGCTTTTCCTTTTGCAACATCTATATTTCTACCACGAAGAACAACTTCATGACAAGAGCCGCGCATTGCCAATATAAATGCGACAGTTGACCCAAAATTTCCTGTTCCAATGACTGTTACTTTACTTGCCATACACTTCCTTTGAGTTTTTTTAACTTTTTATTTTTAGCTAATTAGAGAAATAATTATAGCTAAAAACAAAAAGTTATGGGGTGACCTGCGTATAAACGCAGGCTTGCAATTTAAATAGGGACTTATATAGCGTCTATAATTGCGTTTAATGTTGCAGATGGACGCATTGCTTTTTCAGCTTTAGCATCATCTGGACGGAAGTAACCACCAATGTCTTGTGGTTTACCTTCAACAGCAAGTAACTCAGAGATAATTGTTTCTTCTTTATCAGCAAGCTCTTTTGCAACTGGAGCAAATTTAGCAGCTAGCTCAGCATTGTCACCCTCAGCAAGTGCTTTAGCCCAGTATTGAGCTAAGAAGAAGTGAGAAGCTTTGTTATCTGGCTGACCTACTTTACGACCTGGCTCTTTTGAGTTATCTAAGTAACCCTCATTTGCCGCATCTAAACCTGCAGTTAAAGCAGTAAGTTTAGCATCAGAGTGTTTTTGACCTAGGAAACGTAAAGACTCAGCTAATGCTAAGAACTCACCAAGTGAATCCCAACGAAGGTGACCCTCTTTAACGAATTGCTCAACGTGTTTCGGAGCAGATCCACCAGCACCAGTCTCATATAGACCACCACCAGCAATTAGAGGAACGATAGAAAGCATCTTAGCAGATGTTCCAAGCTCTAAAATCGGGTACATATCAGTTAAGTGGTCACGTAAAACGTTACCTGTTACAGCGATAGTGTTTTCACCTTTACGGATACGAGCGTTAGTGAAACGTGTTGCATCAGTAACTTTCATGAATTGAATATCAAGACCAGATGTATCGTGATCTTTTAGGTAAACATTCACTTTTTTGATTAGTTCAGCATCGTGAGCTCTGTTTTCATCTAACCAGAATACAGCTGGGATACCCTCTAAACGAGTTCTCTCAACAGTTAAACGTACCCAGTCTCTAATTGGAATATCTTTAGTACGAGCAAGTCTCCAGATGTCACCAGCTTCACATTCAAAGCTCATAAGAACACCGTTAGCACCAGTTACAGTAACTGTACCAGCTTCAGCAAGTTCGAAAGTTGTTGGGTGAGAACCATACTCTTCAGCTTTTTGAGCCATAAGACCGATATTTTGCATTGTACCCATAGTAGTTACATCATACTGACCGTTTTTAACGATATCAGCTAACATCTCTTCGTGAAACATTGCGTAAGTAGAATCAGGAATAACAGCAACAGTTTGATCTGCAGCACCAGTTCTATCCCACTGTTTACCACCTTCACGGATTACAACTGGCATAGATGCATCAATAATTACATCATTTGAAGCGTTAAAGTTTGTTTGACCTTTATCAGAATCAACCATAGCAATTTTTGGAGCATCAGAATCTACAACAGCTTGGAAAGCAGCTTTGATCTCAGCTTCTTGAGCGTGACCAGCAATTTTTTTCTCTAAGTCTGACATACCTTGGTTAGGGTTAACGCCTAGCTCTTTGAAAGTATCTGCATATTTAGTAAATACTTCTTCAAAGAAGATTTCAAAACCGTGACCAAACATAATTGGATCAGAGATTTTCATCATTGTAGCTTTAAGGTGTAAAGACCAGATAAGACCTTTAGCTTTAGCGTCTTCAATTGTTTTTCTGTAGAATTCACGAAGAGCAGCTACTGACATAAAAGTACCATCAAGTACTTCAGAGTTAAGACAATCAATAGTAGTTAATTCTTTACCGTTAAGAGCAATAGTTACTTTTTGATCGGCATCTAAAGTTACTGATTTCTCGTGTGCAAAAAAGTCACCTTTTCCACCCATGTGAGCTACGTAAGCTTGACAGTTCTCATCAACTGCTTTAAGACGGTGTGGGTTGTTTTGAGCAAACTTCTTAACGGCTTTAGCAGCACGTCTATCAGAGTTACCTTCACGAAGTACTGGGTTAACCGCAGAACCTAAACATACACCATATTTAGCTTGAATAGCTTCTTCCTCAGCGTTTGCTGGGTTTTCAGGGTAGTTAGGAATATCGTGACCTTGAGATTGAAGCTCAGCGATACAATCTTTTAATTGACCTACTGATGCAGAGATATTTGGAAGTTTAATGATGTTACCATCTTCTTGAAGTACAACTTCACCTAATTTAGATAATTCGTCTTCTGCAAGACCCATTGCCGCAAGAACACGACCTGATAATGAAATATCAGAAGTAACAACTTCTACGCCTGCCGCTTTAGTGAAAGCGTTAACGATTGGTAAAAGCGAGTAAGTCGCTAGAGCTGGTGCTTCGTCAATTACTGACCAAATGATTTTTGACATATGTTGTCCTTAGGTTAATATTTTATTTCCTGTGAGTAGTAATAACTCTATGAAAATTTACAAGAATAATGATACCACTAAGAGTTGTAATGTAGGTTGAGCTTTTAGAAACAAATGCCTATATTTTCTTTTTGTTTCATTTTGTAGCACGTTTAATGTTGCGTAAGTGTGTAGAATAGTTACGTGAAAAATCATGCTTTCCATTTTTAGACTTCATAAAGTACAGGTACTCAGTCTTTGCAGGGAATATTGCTGCTTTTAAAGCTTCAAAGCTTACATTACAGATGGGTAATTTTGGAACACCTGAATGAATATAGGTGTTATAAATGGAAGTGTCCTCCCTTATGCGCTTTGGTGTAATCTTAATATGAGAGTATTTTCCATAGTTTAATGTACCGTCCATCTGTAGTTTCATTCCCTTCCTGATTCTGTTGTATATAACAGAGCTTACAATGGGCATCTCTTCAGTATTTGCAGACTCCTTCTGAATGACAGATGCAATTGCTACATAATGAAACCATTTTGTTTCATTATAGTTGCCAAATACTTTTATCGAAAAGTTCTTCATTTTAGATTCTGATAAAGTGAGCAGAATTCTTATAATTTCTTTTTCTGTTATACCAACTGGAAGTTTATATGTATTTGGGACAAACATCCCCTCTTTTAGTTTCGCCTGTGCATTATACTCTTCTTGTAATTTTTCTCTATTTAAGTCGAGATTGTTTGAGAGCTGGTTTAGAAATATATAAGTAGTTTCACCTGGAATAAGTGTAATGTCTTGAAGTGCAGCTTTTGCAGTAGTTAACTTATATAGAAAATCAGCTTTGGTACTTCTGGTTTTACCTATATTTATCCATCCGCTTTGAGGGGAGCCTATAAGTCGTAAAAAGAAGGAGTCAAGTTTGGTAACTTCATAATTTTTATCTTGCATTTGTGTTATAATCTGATTAATAGAACCTTTTGGTATGTATAGTACCTTTGAAGTTTCAATAGGCTTATTTAGGTAATACATGAACGATAAAACAGTTATTAGTACAATATCAACAATATACTTTGTAATTGTTAGTTTTTTGTCATTCATCTTTTTATTTCTCTCTACTGTTTTTATTATCTTGCAAAATGGGTTATATATCGATGAGATATCGCTTCCAAATATTAAAGCAAAGCAATTATACATCAAATGGAATGAAAAAGTAGATGTTTCTATTAAAGAGATATCTCTTTTAAAACAGAAATCTGACAGTGAAGATAAAATAGACTATCAAGAGATAGGAAACTATTTAAAAAGCCTCTCTTTTTTGGATAGCTGGTTTGAAAGTGTTGTTATAGATAAAATTGTAGTTGACAATATAACGGCTTCATTTAAGTATAAAGATCAAGAGAGAGGATATTTAGTCGCCTCTTCAACAGATTTTCATCTTAAAAGTTCTCTCTATTTTGACTCTGGAATTTTTAATGTCTCCATAGATGAGCTTGTTGATTTTAAAAGAAAAATAGATTTAAATGGTAGTCTGTTTTTTAATATGGACAGGATTGAAGCATTTGCAGATTTAAATGTAAATATAAATGATGATTTAGATGCCCAAATTTTTATAGCAACAAACGTAAACAGACTTAATTATAAACTCAAGTCAAATCAGGAAATTAAAAACCTTACTCACTTAATCAACATAGCCAATTTACCAAAGGAAGCAAAATATTGGGCACTTGATGCAATAGAGATGTCACAGGCTACAATCAACAGTGCAGTAGGGTTTATAGATTTTGACAATATCGGTGATGCCTATAAGAATGTCAAAATCAGAGTAACCGTTGATAAGATGAATTATACATATAATCAAGAACTTGATTCCATACACACAGAAAAAACTATTTTAGAGTTTAAAGAGGGAGTACTCTTTATATATCCAAAAGAAGCCTACTCTTACGGAATGTATCTTGACAAAAGTTGGTTAAAGATTGATTTTACACAAGCAAGCGAGATTTTAACACTGCACTTACTTTTTGATGGCATGCTAAACAAGGATTTTTTGAAAATATTAAATACCTACAAAGTTAAGCTTCCTTTTTTACAAAAAGAGGGCTTAGTGACCACAAATCTCAAGTTAGTAATTGATCTAATAGGTTTAGATACGGATGTTAAGGGTGACTTCTTTAGTAAGAAGGCCAACTTTGATTATCTTGGATTAAATATCGATATTTTTGATGCCTACATTAAACTTGATAATAATGATGTACGCGTGGATAACATGAGAGTAAAATATCAAGATATTGCTATAGCTGATGTTGATGTGGTGTTTAATGCAAAAGAGTCAATAGGAAAAGTGACTTTCAATCCAAAACAGATAGATTTTCAGGGTGTTACCTTAGAACAAGAGAATAATCCAACATCTATTATATACACTATAGAACCAGGCAATGACAGAATAGATGTAACGAAGTCTAAATGGAAATATGATGATATTGTGCTTAATGTCGATAAAATCAATATACCTTTTGACTTAAAAGAACTTCTAATAAAGCTTCCTGCAACATATATTGATGCTGAAGATATCGCAACCGCTTTTGTTTCCGGAAATATATCTATTGATACAATGAAGATGAACCTTAGGGCTGATGTACTCAATCTTGATTATGCCGGAGTAGAACTATCTCAATCTAATACACCACTCAATATTTCTTATGATGAAAAATTGCATGTTTCATCTGATACTAATATACTTTTAAATATAAATGATTTTGAATTTGATTTACATAATTTTTCTATGAGTGTTGCAGAGCACGGCATTGATTTACACAATACGAACTTACTGAGTACTGACGGCTTATTAGCCATGAAAATAAACGCAAGTTACAATACTAAGAGCCATAAAGGAGTAGTTGAACTAAAAAATTTAAAAATAGAGAGTAAACATAAAGTTCTTTACTCAAAGGATAAGGCTCTACTCTCTTTAGAGATGATTGAAGACAACTTTTACTTAAATTCAAAGGAGCTCCAATTAGATTTTAAT
>JANTGV010000072.1 GCA_024762745.1 Sulfurimonas sp.
GAGATATATATTTTGTATCAAAGTAAAAATAGCCTTGATTCTTGACAATATTTAAGCCCTGGGCACGTGAGAGCTCTATAAAGAGATCAATGCTTTCATTAATCTGTGATTTGAGTGCTTCTAATGGTAGACCACGTGTTGCGAGTTTCGATATACTTTTTGCGTCGAGTGCAAAATCATCACTTAGCATTTAAGATAAACTCTCTTACTTTATTAGGATCTTTGAGGCCATGGGATAGTTCAACACCGCTGCTGACGTCAACACCATAAAAATTGTACTCTTTTAAAGATGATACATTCTCAGGAGTGAGACCGCCAGCTAATATTATTTTAGAACAATCAACGCCGTTAAACCACTCTATATTTATACGTTTACCAGCTCCACCATATGCTTCACAATAAGCATCAACAAGCCTGTATTCATCTGGATAATTTGAAATGTCTTTAGCGCTTTTTGCACGAATTACTTTAATATGTGGAGTTTTTAAAGAGTTATAGAGTTCATCTGCAGCTTCAAAATGAATTTGAGCCAAAGTTGCTCCAACTTCCCGAGAGATTTTATCAATGGTGGCTGCATCTTCGTTTACAAACAGCGCTACTTTCTCTATAAAAGGAGGAAGTTGTCTGATGATCTCTTTAGCTTGGCTTATTGTTACATATCTTGGGGATTTTTCATAAAAAACAAAGCCGAGTGCATCTGCACCGGCATCTATGGCTATTATCGCATCTTCATAAGAAGTAATGCCACAAATTTTACATCTCATAGTTATACTTGAAGACTTTTTATAGCGGTTTTTCTATTTTCATGTTTAAAGACATAAGAGCCGGCTACAACTACATCTACACCAACATCTTTTAGTGACTGTATATTTTTGTCACTTACTCCACCATCTACTTCTATAAGACACTCCGGATTGATCCTATTTCTCATCTCGTTGAGTCTAGCAGCTTTTGGTAAGACACTATCTATAAAACTCTGACCACCAAATCCAGGGTTAACACTCATTAGTAGAACCATATCGAGATCTTTAAGTAAAAACTCTACAGACTCAGGCGGAGTGTGAGGATTAAGAACGATAGCCGGTTTAATTCCTAAAGAACGGATTTTTTGTATAAGTCTGTGAGGATGCTTCTCCTCTTCTATATGAAAAGAGATATATTCAGGTTTTAAAGGTGCAAAGAGTTCCACAAAAAAAGTATTATTTTCTACCATTAAGTGTATGTCTAAAGGTTTTGTTGCAGCTTTTGCAATTGAAGAGACTACCACGGGCCCTATAGTTAAGTTTGGTACAAAGTGACCATCCATAACATCCACATGAACGAAATCACATCCAGCATCGCAAATCTCTTCAACATCTCGTTGTAAGTTTCCAAAATCTGCAGATAATACACTCGGTGCTACTTTTATCATTATTTTCCTTTATTCAATTGTGAAAGTATAGCTAATATATCCTAAAGCATGGTTTACTGTGCGTGGGCTTTTTACCAAGAAAAACAAAGTGTTAGCGTAGGATAAGGGACTTTGTTCCTAATCCGACAAATGACAATATTTATCTTGTTAAGAAAAAGAGAAACTTGTCATCATCAAAGGCAAGGTCAACTTGTACACCTTTTTTAAACTCTGTGATTTCAAGTAGACTATCAACATCTGGGTATGTTCTTGGTAGCGTTATATCTACACTTATCCCTTGGTCAAGAAGAAGAGTTTTAAGTTTACCGCCCACAATATTTACAAGCTCTGCTAATGTATCAAGGATAAGTTCCATATCATCTGTACTTTCTCCTATAAGTAGTTCACAAGCTTTTTTTGCAATTCCTACAGGAAATATTAAAATTACCATTCCATCCATATCACCATAAAAACCGATGGAACTTGCAATCTTGTTCTCTTTGTTCTCAACTCTTATTTCATTTATATTTGCAGTCTCTTTTACCGCTTTTGAGTTAGTCATCATCTCTATAGTAGCGACTGCTGCGTTTATAAAATTTGGCAGCTCTGTTACCATTACTTTGTTTAAAGGTCTAATATTTTGTGCCGCCGATGCACTGCTTGCCCCTAACTCGTTAAGTAACTCTTTATTTTGTAAAATATCATCCATCTGCTCAAAAAACATCATCCCTGAGTCTTCAAGTGTCTCCTTAAAAGCTATAGGAGTTTTTTCAAAGGTTAGCCCGACAAAGCATAGAGTCGCATTGTACTCTGCTGCCGAAGATGCAAGTTTCGAGAAAAAGTTCAAAGCATGAACATTCATACTGACTACTTTAAACGCATCAAATATAAAGAGTCTAAAACCAACATTTAAAGAGTTATTATGATAAGCTATATTAAAAGTGTTTCCAATCTCGGCATCTAAAAATGAAGAGACCGTATAAATAATAGCATTACCGGTTACACGTGCTGTGATATTCTGCCCCATCTGCCCTAAGTGTGTATAGTTTATGATGACATCATAAGCATTATCTGATTGTGATTTATCATCAAACTCATCTTGCGTTTGTGCAATGATAGGGTTGTGCCCATGATTATGAAGCTCAATAGCCATTGCTGCTCTTTGTGATTTGTCATCACTGTAAAGAAGTACATTTTTGTTTTGATTATCGAAGTTTGAGGCGAAAAGAGATGCTACATCTTGAGACCTAAAAAGAGAGAAGTTAAGATCATCTTTGTAAAACTTTACAATTGCTTCAAACTTTTTAGCATCATAGTCACAAAAGCCTACTGTAGCCTGTGTTGTACTTCGTACTTTTTGAAACATTTTTACAAAGGCATCAAGACCGTTACGATTAAAAAATATAACTTTTTTAAGTGAAACAAGAATCATATCTGCGTTTAGTTTTGATGTCGCCTCTATATCTTCTATACTTAAAAAAGCATTTGAGTTGTTTCCATCTAAAAACCCTTGAGGTGAAAATATGCCGATACCATTTTTTACAACTGCCCTCATGAGATCTCCATCAGTTCTGAAAATTCAGAGTATATATCACCCACATAATCAATTTGAAAATCGATAAAATCGTTTAGTTCTGCATCTATATAGTTTGGTTTTGAGAGAGTAAAAAAGAGTAGGAGGTGCATCCATTTTCCAAGTCTGTTTATCTCTGTATCATCTGATGGTTTGACACCTGAAGCAGCTTGAACAATTTTTGCTATATTTTCATCCATCTCCCACTTGTTTGCAACCTGTTCACATATATCAAATAGATCCATCTTACATAATCTTTTGAGTATTGTATTAAGGTCAATAGGGTTGACACTTCTAAGAAGGTTGACATCATCTATTTTTTCATTAAAAAGGGCTTCAGAGACAATAATACTTGCAGGAAGAAGAGAGATGGAACTCTCGATCTCTTTGTTTTCAATATTTAAGTGCTTGAGTATCTTCTGCCAATTTGCAGAGAGGTCTGCCTGAAGGTTTGAAAAAGAACTTTTGTTCAGTTTGAACAACTTCCACTCAGCAGGAGAGAGAAGATTTACGAGGTAATTATAGACGGCTTGTTGAGACTTTGCTACACCCAAAATACCAAATATTTGAGATATGTCACTCACTTCGTTTCTGAAGCCATATATAGGTCGGTTTACCAACTCTTTTAAATAAGCGTTTAATGCCAAATCTTCTTTTGCAACATTTGCAGCTTTTATGAGTTCACCTGCGTTTAGCAGGAGTAGTGTCTGCTGCAAAACTTTAGGAGATGGGGGTATTTTATCTATATAGCCGTCTATTATCTGTTTTGTAATCAAAGTTATGTTCTTTATATCGATTTTGTTATTGAATATTTTATATTTTAGCTACAATAGTATAAAAGAAATATAAATCTGTTAAAGATTACTAAATGTACATGGCTTAAGTTGGAGTTTTGCTTTTGTTTGGTACAATTCGCAACTTTAAAAACCTAATAAGGAGTCTCATTATGGCAAGAAGATGTGCTATCAGTGGCAAAGGCCCAATGAGCGGGAACAATGTTTCTCATGCTAAAAATAGAACAAAGCGTCGTTTTTTATTAAACCTAAGAACTGTGCGTATCACATTAGAAGATGGTACTACAAAGAAAATTAAAATCTCTGCAAGAGAATTACGCACACTTAAGAAAAATTCGTAGAGAATTAGGAAATAAACTTGAATCTTTTTGAAAGGATTCGTAAATTTCTACACTGGGAGACTGCTCCCAAACCCGATACTAAACTTCTTCCTGAAGTTTATCCTCACTTAAAAGCATTTCGTTTACCCCTTAATTTAACTGTTATAACCATGATGGTTGGTACTATTGGTTATGTTGTCATAGATGATTTTACCATTATGGATGCTGTATATCAGACAGGTGTTACTTTTACTACAGTAGGTTTTGGTGAAATTGCACCAATTTCTGATGCGGGGCGAATTTTTACTATTACACTTATTATTGCTGGATTTGCAGTTTTTTCAAGTGCAGTAGGTATTTTAGTAGCTGAGTTTAACAGGGGAAATATAGTTGCCATATTAAAGGAGCGTAGAATGTTGTATAAGATTGCCAGACTTAAAAAACATTTTGTTGTCTGTTATCATAATGAGTACACAATAGAAGTGACAAAACAGTTAAGAGCGAATCATATTCCTTTTGTTGTAATTGACCCGAGACAAGAGATACATGAGTGGGCAAAAGAGTATAAGTACCCGATGTATCTACAAGCTGAACCTCATGCGGAGTTGACAATGTTAAAAGCACACCTCTCATCTGCAAAAGGACTTATAACGCTCTCTAGCTCTATTGCGGACAATATCGCCCTAATAGCTTCTGTAAGACTGTTTGAAAAAGAGCACTATCTTCCTCGTCCTTACTATGTTATCTCTGCTGCTGAGAATATGAGTGATGTTGAGAAGTTGAAAAAGCTTGGTTCAGATACTGTAGTCTCTCCTACAAAACTCACGGCTCAGAGAGTAAGTGCAATGGCAGCAAGACCAGATATGGAAAATCTACTTGAAGAGTTTTTGTATAAGAGTGACAACCCTCTAGATATGGAAGAGATTTTTGTACCAAAGTATAGTTGGGCAGTACTTAAAAAACTCAAAGAGACACATATACGTGAGATAACAAACAGCTCCATTGTTGGTATAACAAAAAAAGATGGCAAGTTTATGACGATGCCAAAGGGTGATGTTTTGGTTACAAGTGAGTGTAAATTGTTGGTTATAGGTACACACAATGGTATCAACATGACAAGAAATTTATTAGGAAAAAGAGAGAAGCCTAAGGAGCTGAAATTTGTATAAGATAGAACAGCTTACTAGCGGAGTATGTGCTAGTGAAGGTTTTTTTGCAGATGGTGTGAGTGCAGGTCTTAAACCAAATGGTGCGAAAGATATGGCGTTTATTTACAGTGACACACTTTGTGATGTTGCATCAGTTTTTACAACAAATAAAATGAGTGCGGCTCCTATTCGTCATTTTCGTCAAAAGGGTGATTTTCAAACAAACTTTGTACTTATTAATGCTAAAAACGCAAACGCAATGACTGGTACTGCAGGAATAGAAGATATAAATGAAATTTTAAATACTCTGCCAGATGTCACAAACCCTATTATGAGTTCAACGGGTGTGATCGGTGTGAGACTTCCAAAGCAGAAGATTATAGATGGTGCCAAGCTGTTTAAGAGAACAAAAAAAGACTCAAACGCAGCGGCTAATGCGATCATGACAACAGACTCTTTTTCTAAAGAGATTGCTTTTAAGGTTGAACTTGAAGATGGAAGTAGTTTTAATATAGGGGCGATTGCCAAAGGAGCAGGGATGATTAATCCTGCTATGGCAACTATGTTATGTTTCATTACAACAGATGCAGATGTTGAAAAGTCTGAGATGCAAACTATTTTAGATGGGCTGACAAAGGTGACTTTTAATGCTGTTAGTGTAGATGGTGATACCTCTACTAACGATACAGTATTACTTTTTTCAAATAAAAAAAGTAATGCATATGATAGAGCTGCGTTTACAGAAGCTCTACATAAGATAATGCTTTTTCTAGCGCGTGAGATGGTACGTGATGGTGAGGGTGCTACAAAACTTGTTACTTATAACATTACGGGTGCTAAAAATGATACTGAGGCTGAGAGAGTTGCCAAAGCTCTTTCTGATTCACTTTTAGTAAAAACAGCACTCTATGGAGAGGACCCAAACTGGGGGCGTATAGCCTCTACAGTCGGTGCTAGTGGTGTAGAGTGTTCTGAGGAGAGTCTAAGTATCTCTTTTAATGATTAC
>JANTGV010000073.1 GCA_024762745.1 Sulfurimonas sp.
GAACAACATCCATATACTCTTCAACTGTAGGAATACGTCCAAGTTTAGCACAAAGTGCTGCAAGCTCTGCAGAACCTAAATAAACCTGAGTGCCTTTACCTAAACGGTTGTTAAAATTACGAGTCGATGTTGAAAAAACAGTTGAGCCTTCACGTGCTGACGCTTGGTTACCCATACATAAAGAACAACCTGGAACCTCAGTTTGTGCTTCAATAGCTTTATAAACATCATAGTAACCCTCGTTAATAAGTTGTTGCTCATCCATTCTTGTTGGTGGAACTACCCAAAATTTCTCAACAGCTACTTTACCTTCGCCACGCATAACCTCACCAGCTGCACGGTAGTGACCGATATTAGTCATACAAGAACCTAAAAATACTTCATCAAGTGGAGTTCCAGCTACTTCAGAAAGAAGTTTAACATTATCTGGATCATTAGGACAAGCTAGAATTGGTTCAGTAATAGTGTTTAGATCGATTTCAATTACGGCTGCATACTCTGCATCAGCATCTGGCTTCATAAGAGTAGGATTAGCTAACCAATCTTTCATCTTAGAGATACGACGCTCGATAGTAGTTTTGTCCTCATAACCATCTTTAACCATAGCTTCAAGCAGAGTAACATTTGATTTTAGGTACTCAATTACTGGAGCTTCATTTAAAAGAACTGTACATGCAGCAGCAGAACGCTCAGCAGATGCATCAGAAAGCTCAAATGCTTGCTCAGCCTTAAGGTCAGGTAAACCTTCAATCTCTAAAATACGTCCGGCAAACACATTTATTTTACCCTCTTTAGGAACTGTTAAGTGTCCTTGTTGGATAGCAACATAAGGGATAGCATTAACAAGGTCACGCAGAGTGATACCTGGTTGCATTTCACCTTTAAAACGCACAAGTACAGACTCAGGCATAGTAAGTGGCATAGAACCTGTAACACCAGCAAATGCAACAGCACCAGACCCAGCAGGGAAAGAGATACCGATTGGGAAACGTGTATGAGAATCCGCACCAGTACCAACAGTATCTGGAAGAACCATTCTATTTAACCATGAGTGGATAACACCATCACCTGGGCGAAGAGCAATACCAGAACGGTTAGAGATAAACGCTGGTAAGTTTTTGTGCATATCAACATCTGATGGTTTTGGGTACGCAGCAGTGTGACAGAAAGTTTGAAGTACTAAGTCTGCATTGAAACCAAGTGCAGCAAGCTCTTTAATCTCATCACGAGTCATTGGTCCAGTTGTATCTTGAGAACCAACAGTATTCATCTCTGGCTCTACATACATACCAGGACGAACACCAGCAAGACCTGAAGCTTTACCTACCATTTTCTGAGCAAGAGTATAACCCTTACCTGTATCAGCTGGTTGCTCAGCAGTTAAAAACGCTTCAGAAGCACCCATACCAAGAACTGCACGAGCTTTAGAAGTAAGACCACGACCAACAATTAATGGAACACGTCCACCAGCTTGCACTTCATCAGTTATAGTATTCGGGTTAAGTTTAAAAGTAGCTACGCATTTACCACCAATATGTGCTTCACCTTTATATGGATAAATAGTAAGTTCATCACCAGTTTCCATAGCAGATACATCCATCTCTAAAGGAAGTGCACCAGAATCTTCACAGGTTGCAAAGAAGATAGGAGCGATAGTATTACCGATAACAACACCACCTGTACGCTTGTTAGGAACACCTGGAATATCTACACCCATGTGCCATTGTACAGAGTTAACGCCTGACTTTCTTGAAGAACCTGTTCCAACAACATCACCCACATAAGCAACAGGATTACCTTTTGCTTTAAGCTCTGCTAGAGTTTCTAGTGGTTTTTCCATTCTGTTTTGAAGAAGAGAATTTGCATGTAAAGGAATATCTGAACGTGTAAATGCTTCAGAAGCTGGAGAAAGATCATCAGTATTAGTCTCACCTGGAACTTTATATACAGTTACCTTGATCTCTTCAGCGATAGCTGGCTTAGAAGTAAACCACTCAGCATTTGCCCATGAAGTAAGAACACGAGTAGCTGCTTCGTTACCCTCTTTGTGAAGTTTTTCAACATCATTAAATGCATCATATACAAGAAGTGTATTATTAAGTGCAGTTACTGCAGCTTCTACAACTTCAGAGTTTGAAGAAGCTAAAGCATGAACCATAGGAAGAACGTTAAATCCACCAAGCATCATACCAAGCATCTCGACTGCTCTTTTTGGAGATATAGCATCAACAGTAATGTTTTCGGCAGCTATTTCATTTAAAAACGCAGCTTTTACCTGTGCTGCATCATCAACACCCGGAGCTACACGGTTTGTAAGTAAGTCAAGTAAATCATCTGTGCAGTTAGACTTAACTAGTTCAATTAAATCAGCTGTTTGGCTAGCTGAAAGAGCTAGTGGTGGTACACCTAGTGCTTCACGTTCAGCAACGTGAGCTTTATATTCTTCTAAAAATGCCATATTCATTCCTATTGTTTTTTTAAATTTCAGAGAATTATATCTAAAGAAATGCTGTCTATTTTCTATGTGTTACAAATCTAAACATAAGAAAAACTATTTTTATTGATACTGTTTATATTTGTAACATAAAACTCTTTTTAAGGGTTGTTTATAGATTAAAATTGAAACTGATTTGTATAAATAATTACTTAAAAAGAATGAATATGCTTAATGTATTATCTAGAATTATATATAAAAAATTTATACTGAAACCAAAGGAGCATATTATGAAAAAATACAGGACTGAAAGTGATTCATTTGGTAATTTAAAAGTTCCTATTGACAAATATTATGGAGCTCAATCAGCTCGTTCCTTAATAAACTTTCCTATAGGCATAGAAACTATGCCAAAACCACTCATATCAGCTATGGGAATAGTAAAAAGATGTGCTGCTCAAGTAAATATAAATTTTGGTGTCTTAGACAGCATAATCGGTAAGGCAATTATAGAGGCGTCTTGTGAAGTTGCTGATGGAAAGCTTGATGAACATTTCCCCCTTTCTGTGTGGCAAACAGGTTCAGGAACACAAACTAATATGAACACCAATGAAGTGATAGCAAACCGTGCAATAGAAATCTTGGGTGGAAAAATTGGTTCAAAAGAGCCAGTGCACCCAAATGACCATTGTAATATGGGGCAATCATCAAACGATACATTTCCAACGGCTATGCATATAGCTGCTATAGTCGAGGTAAACACGCAACTACTTCCCGCGTTACAATATATGAGAGATGAACTTGATAAAAAGGTGAACTCTTTTAGTTCTATTATTAAGATAGGTAGAACCCATACACAGGATGCAACTCCTCTAAGTCTTGGTCAGGAATTCTCAGCCTACTCTGCACAGATCACAAATGCGATTCGTAGGGTTGAAGGCACTCTGCCTGCACTCTATCAACTTGCACAAGGTGGAACAGCAGTTGGAACGGGATTAAACACACTCAGTGGCTTTGATACTGCATTTGCTAAAGAGGTGGCAAGAATAACTAAGCTACCATTTGTTACAGCCGAGAACAAATTTGAAGCACTAGCAGCCCATGACGCACTAGTAGAAGCAAGCGGAGCTTTAAACAGTGTTGCAGTCAGTTTAATGAAGGTTGCGAATGATATCAGATTTCTGGCTTCAGGACCGAGATGTGGCATTGGTGAAATCAGTTTGCCAGAGAATGAGCCAGGATCATCTATAATGCCCGGAAAAGTTAACCCGACACAGAGTGAAGCACTTACTATGATTTGTGCTCAAGTTATGGGGAACCATACTACTATCACTATAGCTGGTTCAAACGGTCATTTCGAACTAAATGTTTTTAAGCCTGTCATTATTTACAACCTACTTCAATCTATTCGTCTCTTAAGTGACGGCTGCAATAGTTTTACAAAAAGATGTGTTGTTGGAATTAAGGCCAACAGAGAGAGAATTGCGAAACTAAGAGAGGAATCTCTCATGCTGGTTACAGCACTGAACCCTCATATTGGCTACGACAATGCAACAAAAATTGCTAAAAAAGCTCATCAAGATGGTTCAACTCTCTTAGAAGCAGCTATAGAGTTGAAGCTTGTTACTAAAGAGGAGTTTGAAGCTTGGGTTGTGGCTGAAGATATGATTGGTCCTAAAGAGCTATAGATTTCTTCTGCTTAACTCTTTATCTATAGACTCCCTATCTTGACCTCGATAGTTGTTTTTCAACCATATCATATATGAATCTGGAAGGTCACTAAAGAGCATCCCTTTATATTGACCAAAACCTACTCTTGACTGCCCTTTTTCTTCAGTTATATGTTCTATGCACTTAGCATTAATTGTACTCTCTGTAACGAGCTTTTCAAACTCTTCAAAGTTGATTTTTTTTTGAATACTAAAAGAGTATTTATTAAAGTCGAACACTCCTTTTCTAAGCTTTACAAAACTCTCGATCTCTTGTATTTGCCCAACTGAGAGTTCAGAAAGATTTTTTACATGGACACTAAAAGAGTTTGGGTGTTTTGTGAAAATAAAATGTGCCCTGCTCATTATAAGATTTCACGTATACCTTTTGCATTAGGAGCTGAGAGAACACCCTCGGATTCCAACTGCTCTATTACCCTTGCTGAACGGTTATAGCCTATTTGTAGTTTTCTTTGAAGATAAGAGATAGATGTTTTTCTGTCAGTCAAAATTACATTTTTCGCATCATTGTAGAGTGGATCTAGCTCTTCGTATGTTTCACTTGATCCGGAGCCAACTGTTTCGTTCTCTTCAACCAAGAAACTTTTATCGTAGTTTGGCTCTCTTTGAGATTTAATAAACTCAACAATATCTTCTATCTCTTTTTCTGTACTCCACGGGGCATGAAGGCGAACAAGAGCTGGTGCACCAGGAGGAGTAAAAAGCATATCACCTTTACCAAGTAATGATTCAGCACCCATCTGATCTAAAATAATCTTACTGTCTACTTTCTGCCCTACTCTATATGATATACGAGATGGAAGGTTCGCTTTAATAAGACCGGTAACGACATCAACAGATGGCCTCTGTGTTGCTACAACAAGGTGAATACCTGAAGCTCTTGCCATCTGCGCTAATCGTGCTATAGAGTGTTCTACATCTTTTCCGCTTGTCATCATCAGGTCTGCAAGCTCGTCAATAATGACAACGATATACGGGAAGTGCTCCCCACCCTCTTTTTTAACCTTCTCGTTATAGTTTTCAATGTTTTTCGTTCTTGTCTCACTCATGAGTTCATAGCGTCGTTCCATCTCTGCAACCATGTTGTTTAGTGCTACTATCGCCTGCTTTGGTTTAGTAATAACAGGAGTAAGAAGATGAGGAATATCGTTGTATATGGAAAATTCCAGCATTTTAGGGTCTATCATGAGTAAACGCAGTTGATCAGGTGAGTTTTTATATAGAAGAGAAAGGATCATTGCGTTTATACCAACACTTTTACCACTTCCTGTTGTTCCTGCTATGAGCAGATGCGGAAGTTTTTTAAGGTCAGTAACAAAAGGTTTGCCTACAATATCTTTACCAAGAGCGATAGTAAGCGGTGATGCTGACTCTTTAAAGAGCTTTGAATCTAAGAGCTCGCGTAGATATATAGTATCAACAGAGTCATTTGGAATTTCTATTCCAACAACATCTTTACCCGGAATAGGAGCTTGAATACGAATCGTTTCAGCAGAAAGTGCCATCGCTAAATCATCTTGAAGATTTAAAATCTTGCTTACCTTTACATTTGCTGCAGGTTTAAACTCAAAAGTAGAAACTACAGGACCAGCATAAGTACGCACAACATCACCATCAATCTTAAAGTGGGCAAGCTTCTCAATAAGGTACCTTATTTTATCGTCAAGTTCACTCTCATCAACTATATGTGATGCTGAATCAGCTTGTTGTAAAAACTTGATAGAAGGTAACTTAAAGTTCTTAGGCTTCTCTACATTACCTTTTTCTATACTCTCTAGAAGTTTAGTGTTCTCTTCCAGCTCATCTACTATCAGTGCATTTTTCTGTTCTTTAACTTTTGAAGCTATATCAACAATATTGTGTACCTCTTTTAATTTTGCTAAATCGGCTATTTTTTCTGTTTTTTCTACCTTCTCTTTTTTTGTATCTTTTTTTCTAAGATATGCGGGAGTATCAATCTCTTCTGTAAAAAGTGTCTCATCAATTGGGATTTCGTCAACCATAGATTCAAACTCTTCTTCAAGTTCTTCTTCAAATTTTTCTTCAAAAGTCTCTTTAATACTC
>JANTGV010000074.1 GCA_024762745.1 Sulfurimonas sp.
TCTTTAAAGATGTATTCACTAAGTATGCTGACTTATTCAAAGAACTAGGTGTTAACCCTAACCTTGGTATGAGTGACTTAGAGAAAAAAATCGCTGGTCACCCAAAAGAAGCTGAAATCAAAGCAGCTTTCCAAGCAGTGGTAGATGCTGACTCTCCGAGAATAGCTATGGTTGATTCTGACAAGGGAACTACAAACTTCAACGCATCTAATGATGTAATTATCGATGCTTCAATGCCTGTTGTTGTACGTGAAGGTGGTAAACAATGGGACAGAACTGGTGCAGCTGACGAATGTGTTGCTGTTATTCCTGACTCTACTTACGCAATGTTCCACCAAGAAATGGTTTCAGATTGTGTGAAAAACGGTCAATTCGATGTTGCTACAATGGGTAATGTTGCGAACGTTGGTCTTATGGCACAAAAAGCAGAAGAGTATGGTTCTCACCCGACTACTTTTGAGCTTACAGAATCTGGTACTGTAACTGTAACTGCAGAAGACGGTACTGTACTTATGAGTTTTGAATGTGAAGAAGGTGATATCTGGAGAATGTCTCGTACTAAAGATATTCCAGTGAAAGACTGGGTTCGTTTAGCAGTTGAGCGTGCGAAACTTACAGGTAATCCTGCAGTATTCTGGTTAGATGAAGAACGTGCACATGATGCTGAAGTACTTAAAAAAGTAAATAAATATTTACCAGAACATGACACTACAGGTCTTATTATTAAAGTAATGGACGTTGCGTCAGCTACAAGATTTACAAATGAAAGAGTAAGAGCTGGTAAAGATACTATTTCTGTTACTGGTAACGTTTTACGTGACCACCTGACTGATATGTACCCAATTTTAGAGCTTGGAACATCTGCAAAAATGCTTTCAATCGTTCCATTATTAGCTGGTGGTGGTCTGTTTGAAACTGGTGCCGGTGGTTCTGCTCCTAAACATGTTGACCAATTCTTAGCTGAAGGTCACCTAAGATGGGATTCACTTGGTGAGTTCTTGGCACTTGCTGAATCATTAAGAATGATCTATCAAAAAAGTGAAGACAGCAAAATCGGTGCATTGACAGAAGGTCTTGATAAAGCTAACGAAGGTTACCTTGATAACGACAAAGCACCAGGTAGAAAATGTGGTCAACCAGACAATAAAGCTTCTCACTACTGGGTAGCACGCTACTGGGCTGATGCATTAAGCACACAAACTGCTGATACTGCATTAGCAGATAAATTTACTCCTGTTGCAGAAGAGCTGATTAAAAATGAAGAGAAAATTATATCTGAATTATTAGCTGCAGAAGGAAAACCTCAAGATGTTGGTGGATATTTCCATCCAGATGATGAAAAAGCTGCTAAAGCAATGCGTCCATCTGCTACATTAAACTCAATTATTGAGAATATCTAAGTTAAATCATATTGTGCGTAGGGTATACTCTGCGCACAATATTCTCTTTTTATATGTAACCCTTTCTTATTAGTGTTTTATATAAAAGGTGAATTGTTGTATAAACTCACCTAAAATTTGACCCCATTAGTATACTTAAGTGTTATGTGTTCGCACATATTGTTTAAGTGTATCTTGTTGGTGGTCATAGTAATTAATATTAAGGAGCTTATATGAGTCAAGGAAAAAGGGTAGGGATAGTAGGTGCTGGTAATGTCGGTGCAACAGTAGCTTACTCTCTTGCAATGCTTGGATCATGTCATGAAATCATACTTCGTGATAATAAAATAGACGTAGCAAAAGGAAAAGCTCTTGATATGTCACAAGCAGCTTCTGCAGTGCGAAGTCATACGGTTGTCAGTGTTGCTGAAGAGATGTCGGATTTAGTTGATTGCGATGTTGTTGTGGTAACTGCAGGAAGTCCAAGACTCCCTGGTATGAGCCGTGATGATCTGTTGATGATAAATGCAAATATAACAAAAGAAGTCATAGAAGGCATTGCAAAGTATTCTCCAAATGCTATTGTTATTATGGTGTCAAATCCACTTGACGCTATGACATATGTCGCACTCAAAGAGAGTGGCTTTGACAGAAGTCGTGTTATAGGAATGGCAGGAATACTTGATAGTTCGAGAATGGCTGCATTTATACAGGAAAAACTCGGTTATGGTGGCGGGCAGATCCGTGCCTCAGTTATGGGTGGTCACGGTGATGATATGGTGCCGCTTCCACGCTACTCTACAGTCGCAGGTGTTCCTCTTTCAGATGTACTGACCAATGAAGAAATTGCTGAAATTGTTGACAGAACACGTCATGGCGGTGCTGAAATAGTCGGTTATTTAAAAACTGGCTCTGCTTATTATGCCCCTGCAAAATCAACTGCTATTATGGTTGATGCTATTTTGAAAGATACAAAACAGATTCATCCATGTGCAGTTTGTCTAGAAGGTGAATACGGCTACAGCGATGTGGTTTCAGGTGTGCCTGTAATGCTTGGTGCCAAAGGTGCCGAAAAAATAATTGAAGTAACATTAGATGAAAAAGAAAAATCAATGTTCGCACAATCTTGTAAATCTGTTCAGGATCTAATTGACACGCTAAAAGAAAATAATTTTTTTGAAGGAAAGTAAAACTATGAAAACTCGTATAGAAAAAGATACAATGGGTGAAATAGAAGTCCCTCAGGACGCTTACTGGGGTGCCCAGACACAAAGAAGTATTCAAAACTTTAAAATCGGTGAAGAAACAATGCCGTACGAGATTACGCGTGCATTTTCATACCTAAAAAAAGCTGTTGCGCTTGTGAATAAAGACCTAGGAAAATTAGATGCTAAAAAAGCAGATGCTATTGCTCAAGCTGCTGATGATATGCTTGCTGGAAAACTAGACGGAAATTATCCTTTAGTTGTATGGCAAACAGGTTCTGGTACGCAGTCTAACATGAATAACAATGAAGTTCTTGCAAATCGTGCGACTGAAATCTTAGGTGGAGATTTTAGAAAAGAAAAACTTGTACATCCAAATGATGATGTTAACAAGTCACAGTCTTCAAATGACACATATCCTACTGCTTTACATGTAGCCGCTGTGATTGCGGTTGAAGAAAATCTTCTTCCTGCTATTGCTAAACTTAAAGCAACACTACAGGCTAAAAGTGAAGCATTTAAAGATATAGTAAAAATAGGTCGTACACATTTACAAGATGCAACACCGTTAACGCTTGGTCAAGAGATCAGCGGTTGGGTTGAAATGCTCAATAAATGTGAAAAAATGGCAAAAGACTCACTCGAAGCCGTTCGTGAACTTGCTCTTGGTGGAACAGCTGTTGGTACAGGGCTTAATGCACACCCGGAACTTGGTGAGAGAGTAGCGAAAAAACTTTCTGAACTTACAGGTCATGATTTTATCACAGCACCAAATAAATTCCATGCATTAACATCTCATGATGCGCTTGTATTTGCTCACGGAGCACTAAAAGCACTTGCAGCAGATATGATGAAAATAGCGAATGATGTTAGATGGCTTGCTTCAGGTCCACGTTGTGGTCTTGGTGAAATTGAGATTCCGGCAAATGAGCCTGGTTCTTCAATCATGCCAGGTAAAGTAAATCCTACACAAAGTGAAGCGGTAACAATGGTAGCATGCCAGGTAATGGGAAATGATACTACTATAGGTATAGCAGCAAGTCAGGGTAACTTTGAACTTAATGTTTTCAAACCTGTTATTGCATACAACTTCTTACAGTCAGTAAGACTACTAAGTGACTCTATAGTTTCATTTAATGATAATGCAGCTGTAGGTATCAAACCGGTAGAAAGTAAAATAGATCACTATTTACACGATTCATTGATGTTGGTAACTGCACTTAATCCATATATTGGATATGAAAATGCAGCAAAAATCGCAAAAACTGCACATGCAAACAACTCAACATTAAAAGAGACAGCTGTTGAGCTTGGTCTTTTAACACCTGAGCAATTTGACGAATACGTAAAACCAGAAGAGATGATAGCGCCGAAGGCCTAAAATCCTCAATTTAAAACAAGGAGAATAGATGAATATACATGAATATCAGGCAAAGCAAATTTTTGCTCAATACGGTGTACCGACACCAAGAGGTATTATTGCAAATACACCAGATGAAGCAGTAAGAAATGCTGAAGAATTAGGCGGTAATGTTTGGGTTGTAAAGGCGCAAATACATGCTGGAGGACGTGGACTTGGCGGTGGTGTTAAGCTTGCAAAATCATTAGATGAAGTAAGACAACTAGCAACAGAAATCTTGGGTATGACACTTGTAACTCATCAAACAGGACCAGAAGGTAAGCTTGTACAAAAGGTTTACATAGAAGAGGGCGCAGACATTAAAGATGAACTTTATCTTTCTGTTGTACTTGACCGTGCTGCTGAGATGCCAATTATCATGGCTTCTACTGAAGGTGGTATGGATATAGAAACTGTTGCTGAAAAAACTCCGGAAAAGATCATTAAAGTACAAGTTGATCCTTCTATTGGTTTTCAAGGTTTCCATGGTCGCGAATTAGTGTTCGGTCTTGGTATAACTGATAAAAATGAACAAAGAAAAATGATCGATTTCGCCTCAAAGCTTTATAATGTTTATATGGACAAAGATGCAGAGATGATCGAGATCAATCCACTCATTAAAACTGGTGCAGGAGACTTCTTAGCACTTGATGGTAAAATGGGATTTGATGATTCAGCTCTTGGACGTCATCCTGAGCTAGAAGATATGAGAGATATATCTGAAGAAGATCCAGATGAGCGTGAAGCTGCTCAATATGGTCTATCTTATATAGCACTCGATGGTGAAATCGGTTGTATGGTAAACGGAGCAGGGCTTGCTATGGGTACTATGGATACTATCAACTATATGGGTGGAACACCTGCAAACTTCCTTGACGTTGGTGGAAGCGCAAATGCTGAAACAGTTGCGAAAGGGTTTGAAATCATTTTGAAAAATCCAAATGTAAAAGCTATTTTTGTTAATATTTTTGGTGGAATCGTAAGATGTGACCGTATTGCAAACGGTATTTTAGAAGCGACAAAGCTTGTAGATGTACATGTACCTGTGGTTGTTCGTCTTGACGGTACGAATGCACCAGAAGCAGCAGAAATTCTTAAAAATGCAAATATACCAAATGTAATCCCGGCTACAGACTTAGCAGATGGTGCTGCAAAAGCTGTTGCTGCAGCAAAAGGAGAGTTATAAGATATGTCAATTTTAGTAAATAAAGATACAAAAGTCATCGTTCAAGGTTTTACTGGTAAAGAGGGTACTTTTCATGCTGAACAATGTATTGATTATGGTACAAATATTGTTGGCGGTGTAACACCGAACAAAGGTGGAGAAAAGCATCTTGGTAAGCCTGTTTTCAATACGGTCAAAGATGCTGTTGATGCGACTGGTGCAACTGTTTCTATGGTATTCGTTCCACCTGCATTTGTTGCAGATGCAGTAATGGAAGCTGCTGATGCAGGAATTGAACTTGCTGTTATTATTACAGAAGGTGCTCCTGTGAAAGATATGATGTTTGCTAAGCAATATGCTACAAAACACAATATGAAAACAATAGGACCAAACTGTCCTGGTGTTATTACTGCAGAAGAGTGTAAAATCGGTATTATGCCTGGTATGATTTTCAAAAAAGGTAATGTTGGACTGATTTCTAAGTCTGGAACACTTACTTATGAAGGTGCAAACCAGGTTGTAAAAGAAGGTTTTGGTATTTCTACTGCTGTAGGTATTGGCGGAGACCCAATCATTGGTCTTTCATACAAACAGATTTTACCAATGTTTGAAGCAGATCCTGAAACGGAAGCAATCGTAATGATCGGTGAGATCGGTGGAGATCTTGAAATTCAAGCGGCAAAACTTATTAAAGAGCAAATTAGCAAACCTGTTGTTGCATTCATTGCTGGTCAAACTGCTCCTAAAGGTAAGCGTATGGGGCATGCCGGTGCGATTATTTCAGGTAGTGCAGGAACTGCGAAAGAAAAAATGGAAGCACTTGAAGCAGCTGGTGTAAAAGTTGTTGTTTCTCCTGCTGAAATTGGAAAAGCTGTTGCTGAAGTTTTAGCAAACAAATAATCTTTTTTTTAATCTTAATTCTCTAATGATAAATTAGAGAATTAAGCCTTTATATCCCCATCTTTTTAAAACAATTATTATATTCTATTTCTAAAAACCCTTCGTTTGGCTAATCAACAAATATCACATTTTTATTACCAAATACTTTATTTATCCCTTTTTTAATGCATTATAT
>JANTGV010000075.1 GCA_024762745.1 Sulfurimonas sp.
CCAAACCTTTGGTGTTTTACTACGATATGGAACTTTGACACCCTTTGGTGCAACAAACTCAGGTTGTGAGCCTTGTAACATTAGCCAATCTGCAGCATTAACTTGTGGTGAAGATGCAAGTAATGCTAAACCTAAAAGTTTTACTTTTAAAGCTGTTTTCATATTTTCCTCCTATGAAAGATTTGCGTAGTGTAAAATAACAGTGAAAAGAAAGTGTAAATTTTTCATTTTTTTATACTAATAAGTTTAGATACAATGGTCAAAATATAATTTTAAGAGAATAGGGTGTGCAAAAAGTTGAAGAGAATACTCTAAAAGCCTATGGCCCTCAAACGCAAGAGTATATAACACTTTTTGAAGATGTTAAGGGTGCAAAGGAGCTCTTTAAAAAGGCTTGTATAGTGACAATTACATGTGAAACTATTGAGAGATCTTTTGATTTGTCATTGATGATAGAAGTTTAAGTTATAAAGTGCTACTATGATAGGCATGAATGTAAAAACTGCTTTATTACTCTTTTTACTGCTTGTAGCAATAAACACAACTGTTTATGTGGTTACTGAGATAAATAAAGAACAGCGAATAGAGATAGCCTTCAAAAAGAATTTAAAAAACCTCCAAACGCACTACGAAATACTTCTACACTCCCAGAAAACAACTTCAGAAAATCTATACAAAAGAACGATTAACACTAAAGGTTTTCAAGAGATAATGAGTCAAGCAAAGAGTGCTGATAAAGATGAAAGAGCTCTTTTACGTGAAGAACTTTATACTCTTTTAGTTGATAATTATGAGTATGCAAAAAAGCTAGGTGTTCTACAGTACCACTTCATATTTTCTGATAACATAGTTTTTTTAAGAATGCATAAACCAGATAAGTTTGGAGATGATTTAACAGGCATTAGAGAGGATTTTGCATATACAAACAGAACGAAAAAGCCCATAAGAGGTTTTACTCAAGGAAGAACTGCACATGCTTTTAGAAATACATTTCCTATTTTTGATAAAGATGGTGAACATATCGGTGCAATGGAAATCTCTTTTTCAAGTGATGGATTTCAAGACTATTTAACGGAAGTAAGCCATATACATACACACTTTTTAGTAAAAAAAGATATTTTTGATGCAAAGACATGGGAGAGAGATGATTTGATACTCAAGTATCATCAAAGTGCTGAACACCCGAACTATATGATGACAATGAATAAACAGCACTCAAAACAAGAGTGTATAGTTGATAATATCTCAAAACTTGAACCCGTGATAGAAACCATTAGTAAAAAAGAGTCTCTTGGAAAAGCTTTTAGTGTTTATATAGAACATGATGACAGTCATATAGATGTGGTATCATTCATTCCTGTTAGAAACATAAATGAGGAGTTAGTGGCTTGGTTAGTCTCATATGAAGAGAATGATTTTATTAAGATGACACTACAAGGTGCTTACGGGACAAGAGTTATCTCTTTTATAGTTTCACTTTTACTAGTTTACTTTATTTTTAAGCAGATAAAAGCAAAAAGGAAAATAGAGGAAGAGCATAGCCTTCTTGATGAGGTCCTCTCTACCACTGATGATGTTATATTTATTACTGATTTTAAAGAGATAAAGTTTTCAAATAAAAGTTTTAAAGAGTTAGTACAGATAAAAAGCTCGGTAGAGTATAGGAAAAATGTAGTAGATATATTTGTTGTTACAGAAGGGTTTTTACATAAAGATTTACTTCAAAAAGACGAAAACTTTATCGATTTAATAAAAAGAACACCAGTGGCTGATAGAACTGTTGCAATATTAGATAAATATTTAGTTTTAAAAGCATTTAAAATTGACATCACAGCAAGTAAAGCAAAAGGAGAGGGTAATTATCTGATTACTCTTACAGACATCACTAAGATGAAAGAACAACAGGCTGAGACTGAAGTTAAAGCATATCTCGATGGATTAACAGGTGTATATAACAGAAACAAATTTGATGAGCTTCTTGAACATGAGATGAAAAGATCTAAAAGATATGGTAACCTCTTATCAATGGCCATTATGGATATAGATAAGTTTAAAGATTTTAATGACACTTTTGGTCACTTGATTGGTGATGAGGTACTGATTATGATAAGCGAGTATGTGAAAAATACGCTTAGAGAGACTGATGTTTTTGCTAGATGGGGCGGAGAAGAGTTTGTCATACTCTTTATGGGTACTGAAACTAAGAAAGTTGAAAAAGTCTTAAATAAATTAAGAGTGGGAATATCGGAACTTGAGCATGAAGTAGCTGGGAATATAACTGCAAGTTTTGGTTTAGCAACTTACAAAGATGGTGACACTCCAGATAGCATTTTTAAAAGATGTGATGAGGCCCTTTATAAAGCTAAAGAGAGTGGTAGAAATAGAGTCGAGGTTTTGTAAGTAACTTCGATAGAAAAAAGGAGATACTATGATATTGCGTTTTATATTTTCGGTTGTACTGCTTGTAACTACACTCACTGCGTTTGAGACAACTAATGTACAGCTTTTATACTCAAATGGCTTTAAGGGTGATGCTTTTATTTATGATACTGTAGATGGTAAAAAAACTACAGTTACTTTTGAGCATTTTCGTACTTTTGGCTTGGGTGATTTTTATATGTTTGTAGATATTATGGATGGAGAAAAGTTTGACGGTAGTGAGCATGAAGTTTACACTGAAGTTGCTCCAAGATTCTCACTCTCAAAAGTTTCCAAAAGTGATTTCTCTTTAAGAGTTGTTAAGGATATCTATTTGGCTGCTCAACTCAATTATGGGTATGACTATAGAGCTTACCTTGGTGGTGTTGGGGTAGATATTGATGTTCCCTACTTTGCATTTTTTACTCTAAATGTTTATTATAAATCAGATAACTTTAATGATGATACTTTTCAAATAACACCTGCCTATAAAACTAACTCTTTATACAAAGTTCACTTTGAAGGATTTATGGATATAACTTCTAGAGACTTTAACACACAGAATCAACTGCTTTATGATTTTAGTTCTGTTCTCTCTCTAAAAGAGAAGATATATCTAGGTACAGAGTGGGTATACTACAAGAATGATGATAGTAGAAACAGTACAAATACATTGCAGGTAATGTTAAAATACCAATTTTAAAGGATGGTAAGATGAATATAGGAATTAAGTTATTTATAGTTTTTTCTTTAGCTTTTTCATCACTCTTATCTGCTGATGGCGGAGATAAAAAGCTTAGACTGCTGAAGAATGTAAAAGAGGGTGCTCCTAAATATATAACGATTAAAGAGATTGAGAAATTAGGAGTTATTTCACAAAATGTTTATAATCCTTATGAGAAGAGAAAAGATTTATATGGCGGTGTTTTATTCGATGCATTTGTAAAAAAATATGCAAAGGAGAATGTAAAGTCTGTAACACTGATAGCTATAGATGATTATAGAGTGACAGTTCCAAAGTCAGAATGGACAAGCAAAAGAATGATTCTCTCTACTAGAATGAATGGAGAGTATATTCCTATTCGGTTAAAAGGTCCACTGAGAATAGTGTATCCGGATTTTGACCATCAAAAAAAAGAGTATCAGGTTAATCTGTCTTTTTGGATATGGATGATAAAAAAAGTAGAGTTTAATTAGGATTAACATGCTAGATAGAGTTTTACTTGTTGTTTTTACACTAAGTATATTGTTAATATCGGGCCTATATTATAAATATGCTCTGCTGAATATACCAGAGTCAATAGCAAAATCTGATAGTACAATGATGCAGACTGATGCAATGCGTTTTACTTTTAAGATAGGTGTTCTTTTACAAAGAAGTCAGGCCACTTTAACAATGGCAATCAAAGCACAGGATGAAGAGATTTTATATGATGCTATCGATTACTTCGAAGCAGCTAACGGGTTTTTATATACAGATTTTATAGATAACAAAAAGCTTATTAAAAGGGTAGAGCCGTACCTAAACAAAATTGAAAACCTTATAGAAAGTAATGGTTTGGAATTGAATGAGAAACAGCTTAAAGAGATATATGAGTTTACAAATATTATTCTCAGAGAGACAGAGATACAAGAGAAAGATATATGGATAAACTTTCAACAGGAGTATGTTGATTTTCAGACAAACGAATATACCCTTCAGGTTTTGTACCAATCAATAACTATTTTTATTTTACTCGTCTCTTTTCTGTTTTTATGGATATATATTAAACAGAAAAAACTGCAACATACGATTTTAAAGCATGAAAAAGAGTTACAGGACTTAGCCTATTATGACACTTTAACGAAAGTACCAAATCGTAGAAGTATTGAACAGAAGATAGAACAAAATATTGATTATGCAGATAGAAAAGAGAGAGGTTTTTATCTTGCTCTGATAGATATAGATAATTTTAAAGTTATTAATGATATTTATGGGCATGATAGCGGAGATGAAGTCTTAATAGAGTCTGCAAAACGTATAGAAAAGTCTATACGTTCAATAGATACAGTAGGACGCTTTGGCGGTGACGAGTTTTTGATTATATTTCAAGATATAGAAGTAGTGAATGATGTAGTAATTATATTAGACCGCATTATTGAGACCTTTAAAAAACCTGTAAACACAGGAACTGTAGAGCATTATATAAATGTGAGCATCGGAGTAGTACATTATCCTATGAATGCTGATAATGTGTCTGAACTAATAAAATATGCGGATATTGCTATGTATAACTCTAAAGCACAGGGGAAAGCTAGATACAGTTTTTTTGAGAGTTCACAGGGAGATATCATAGAGAGACAACACAAGCTGGAGCTTGAAATTAAAGAAGCTTTTATCTCCAAGCAGTTTGAACTCTATTATCAGCCTCAGGTTAATACTAATACAAAACAAGTGATTGGAGCAGAAGCACTGGTGCGATGGAACCATCCAAACAGGGGTCTTGTGGGACCATTGGAATTTATTGACATTATTGAAAATGGTTACTTGGTAAAAGAGTTTGGTACATGGGTTATAAAAGAGGCTTCTGCACAACAAAAAAGATGGAAAGAACAAAATATAGATGTAAATATTTCAGTAAATTTGTCTGTAAAGCATATTTTGTCTCAAGGTTTTTTTGAAGAGATAACAGCCCTTGTATCTGAGTTGGGCATTGATTTAAGTAAGTTTCACTTTGAAATTACAGAGTACAATATTATGGAGTATGTAGCTGAGTCTTCAGAGGTGTTAAACAGGTTAGCTGAAAATGGATTTCTCTTCTTTTTAGATGATTTTGGAACCGGTTACTCATCAATTACTCAATTATATAATTTAAAAATAGACTCATTGAAGATAGATAAATCGTTTGTAGATAGAATAGAAAATAGTGATGAAGAGAAGCCTTTTATTGAGGCAATCGTTAATATGTCAAAAGCATTAAAGTTGAAAATTATTGCAGAGGGCGTTGAAACTGAAGTTCAATACAACTATTTGAAGTTTCTTGGGTGTGACACTGTACAAGGCTACTATTTCTCTAAACCACTTAGTGTGGATGGTTTTGAGAACTATATTATTCAATAAACCCAAGCGGAGCTTGTCGCTTGGGTGATGTTGGCAAGGCAATTAAAGAGATTAAAGCTGAACTTAATGTAAATTGAGACTGTTCAGAGTTTTGTGTCAGAATCCTGATTGTAATATATGGTAGCATTCCAAAGTTTTTTTATTTATTAAATGAAAATACAATCTTATAGGTAAGGATAATAATGTTAAGCAATTTAGGAATCTTTTTTTTAGCAGCATTTTTTGAAATAGTTGGTTGCTTTACTTTTTGGTTACATTATAGACTTGATAAAACACCTTGGTGGATAGCAATAGGAATTGTTTCTTTAATTCTTTTTTCATACTTATTAACGAAGATTGATGTTGACAATGCAGGAAGAATTTATGCTATATATGGAGGTGTCTATATTTTATCTTCTTTACTTTGGTTAGTTTTAGTAGAAAAAGAGAGTTTTAATAGATGGGATATCATAGGCTCATCTTTAGCATTAATAGGAGCATCAATAATTTTTCTTGGAAATAGAAGTAGTTAAAACAATAAAGATTATAAATAGCCGTCATAATAAACGGCCAAATATTTAATTGATTGGTTAATTTACCTTCAAATAGATAGTTTTTTAAGAATAAAGGACATATTTTAACT
>JANTGV010000076.1 GCA_024762745.1 Sulfurimonas sp.
ATTTATAAAGGAAAAGTTCTTGTTGGTGACTCTGCACCATTTGCTGTAATCTTAGCAGATGACTTGTGTGTAAATCCAGATGGTGATGGTGTTTTGACACAGATGATAAAGCTCTATAAGAAGTATAAATGTTCTATTGTCGCTATTATGGAAGTACCAAAAGATCAAGTCTATAAGTATGGTGTTATCTCTGGAAAAGAGATAGAGAGTGGAATTTTTATGCTTGATGATATGGTAGAAAAACCTGATAACGATAAAGCTCCATCAAACTTGGCAATTATTGGTCGTTATATTTTAACTCCGGATATTTTTGAAAAAATTGAGAAGACAAAACCAGGGAAAAATGGAGAGATTCAAATCACTGATGCACTTTTAGCTCAAGCAAAACAAGGGATGGTTTTAGGGTATAAGTTTAAAGGGAAACGTTTTGACTGTGGCTCTATGGATGGTTTTGTAGAGGCAACAAACTACTTCTACGACTTAGAGACTAAGCCCAAGAAAAAGAAGTAGAAGTTTAAGTGTTATTCAGCACTTAAACTAGCTTGCACAAATGCAAGAATAGATGCGTTTGGTGTTTGGAGTCTTGATGTAAACTCAGGGTGGAACTGAACACCTAAGAACCATGGATGTCCCTCTATCTCTACAGTTTCGATAAGGCCGTTAGACTCACCAGTAACTATCATTCCAGCTTCTTCTAAGGCTTCACGATAGGCAGGATTTGCTTCATATCGGTGACGATGTCTTTCATAAATAGTTTTTTGACCATTGTAAGCTTCTCTAATAATCGAACCCTCTTTTGTGTCACATGGATACTCACCTAAACGCAGTGTTCCACCCATTGGTGATTGGTGTGTACGGAGTTGCGTTCCACCGCTTTGGTCTAAAAAATTGTCGATGAGGTATATCATAGGGTGTGGAGTATCTTCATCAAACTCGACAGAGTTGGCACCCTCTAAACCAAGGACATTTCTTGCATACTCAACAAGTGTGAGTTGCATTCCGAGACAGATTCCAAGATATGGAATTTTGTTAATACGAGCATACTCTATTGCCTGTATTTTACCCTCAACACCGCGAGAACCAAAACCTCCAGCGACTAAAACAGAGTCACAATCAGCCAGAAGGGCTTCAGCACCTCTCTCTTCTATCTGTTCTGAATCAACCCAACATATCTCAACACGAGCGTCCAGGTGTGCACCACAGTGAATGAGTGATTCTGTTAAAGATTTGTAGGCCTCTTTGAGTTCAAGGTATTTTCCGACAAAGCCAACGACAGTTCTGTTCTTTGGTTGAACAATCTTCTTCACAAGTGAATCCCACTCTTCCATGTCCGGGTCTATATCGCCAAGTTCAAGCTCTTTGGCTATTGGTTTAAGGATGTTTTGTCTCAGGAATGTCACAGGTATATCATAAATTGTAGATGCATCAAGTGCCTCAATTACACTATCTTGTGGAACATCACAACTCATTGCCAGTTTTTTCTTAAAAGTTTTTGGAAGAGCTCTTTCACTTCTTGCAATAATCATCTGCGGAGTGATACCGATACGGCGAAGCTCTTGAACAGAGTGCTGTGTTGGTTTAGACTTCATCTCGCCAGCAGCTTTAATGTAAGGGATAAGTGTTACATGGATAAAAAATGTTCCAGCAACTTCATCATCATGCTTCATTTGGCGAATTGCCTCCATGAAAGGAAGTCCCTCTATATCTCCTACAGTTCCACCAAGTTCAACAACAAGGATATCATGACCCTCTCCAGCAAGTTTGATACGGCTGACAATCTCACCAACAATATGTGGAATGACTTGAATAGTCTGACCTAAATAACCACCAGCACGTTCACGCTCTATTACAGAAGAGTAAACTTGACCTGTAGTAAAATTTGAAGACTTAAGATAGGAGGTGTCTAAAAATCTCTCATAGTTACCAATGTCAAGGTCTGTCTCTGCACCGTCTTTTGTAACAAAAACTTCACCATGTTCCAAAGGGGACATTGTCCCTGGGTCAACGTTTATATATGGATCTATTTTTAACATGCCTACTTTTTTACCAGAATGTTTAAGCAGTGTACCAACACTAGCAGCTGATATCCCTTTTCCAAGAGAGCTTAAAACCCCACCAGTGACAAAAATGTATTTAGTCATCTAAAAACTCCATATATAATAATTACGCGATTATAGTATAAAGTCTCTTAAAATCTGTATAGAGTTATTCAATCCATCTATGAGACTTTAGGTGTGTATAAATCCCGTCTGCTATATATTTGTAGCCAAGACTATTAGGGTGAATGTAGTCACTTTTTAGTGAAGAGTGACTTAACACATGGGAGAGCAGACCTTCAATGAGCTCTACATCCTCCTCCTCTGATAACTCTTTATAAAGATCTAAAGGGTTTAACCCTAAAAAAGATAGATCCGGTACAGAGATTAAAATTACGCTAATATTTTTTGCTTTAGCTAACTGTATAATTTGCTTGAGATTCTTTTTTAGCTCATCTGTAGACTTCTTTTGTAAGAGGTCATTCCCACCAAAACATAAAAGCAGAAGTTTGATTGAGTTGTCATCTAGGAGAGAAGGAAGCCTTGCTAGACCTTCTTTTGATGTGTCTCCATTTACACCTGCGTTTATGACTCTAAGCTTAGTGGATTCAGCTAAGAGATAGGGATAGCTCTCATCACGTTTGGAGCCAAAACCATAAGTGATACTATCACCAAAGGCTAAGATTGTATCTGATTGTTTTAGCTTATTCACGTAAGGTTTCTCCTTGTTAAATGAGATGAAAAGGATTATGACTAAAAATAAAACTATAAGATATTTATACATGTGATTATCTTTTTTACACAAATTCTATCTAAAAAGTAAGTTTAATGATATATAATAACTTATTTAAACAAGAGAATTAACTATGGAAAACGCACTTCTTTATATTATTATTGCCTTAGGTATATCGATAGTAATAAATATTTTTTTAAAACGTATTGGTATTTCGCAGATAATAGGTTATATCTTTACAGGTACTTTAATTGTTTATGCTTTTGATTTGAAACATCTTAATGATTCTCACACTCTTGAGCTTATTGGTGAATTTGGTATAGTTTTTTTGATGTTTACTATCGGTCTTGAGATCTCTTTGGCAAAAATGGGCTCCATGAAAAAGGAGATTTTTGGCAATGGATTAGCACAAGTAGGATTAACTGCAATAGTTGTTTATTTTATCAGTAGTAATATTTTTGACTTAGACATGAAGTCTTCACTTATTATTTCTCTCGCATTTGCTCTCTCCTCTACCGCAGTTGTATTGAGCTATTTAAAGAGTTCAAAAGAGATTTATCGTCCCTATGGGCAGAGAGCCACTGGAATGCTGATATTTCAAGATATAGCCGTTATTCCCATCTTGATTCTTATAAGTTTTTTGGTAACCGAGGGTGATGAGAGTGTATGGGTAATCCTTGGTGACACTCTGCTGAGTGCGATTATTGTACTTGGTTTGCTTTTTATAGTTGGAAAGAGACTTATGACATGGCTCCTGCACTTCTCTGCTTCATCAGAATTAGAAGAGCTGTTTATGGGTTCTGTTCTATTCATAGTACTTGGAGCGTCTTTGTTAGCGTACTATATGGGTTTTACTTATTCACTTGGTGCTTTTGTAGCAGGAATGATTATCGCAGAGACAAAATATCATCACAAAGTAGAAGCGGATATAGCCCCATTTAAAGATATTCTTTTAGGGACATTCTTCGTCGTTGTAGGGATGAAGATAGATGTAGCACTGTTTGTTGATAAAGTGGAGTTAGTTGTAGCACTCTTTTTAGCTGTTTTTATTATTAAAGCAGCGATTATCTACCTTGTAGTACGTTTTTCAGATAAGCATACAACCTCTTTAAAGACGGCTTTAGCTCTTTCCCAAGTTGGTGAATTCTCCTTTGTTATATTTGCCGTAGCGAGTAGTGGAGGTATTTTAGATGAAGCACTCGCTCAGTTTTTAGTTTTGATAGTAATCTTTTCTATGATAATCACCCCATTTTTTATAACTAAAATAAAAGTTATCGTGGAGTTTATATCCAAAGAAAGCAGTTCGGTTGAAGAGCTTACACCACTTGAAGATAGAAGCAATCATATTGTAGTTTGTGGATACAGTGTAGTTGGAAAGTTTGTTACAAAAAATCTCGATGAGTTAGGTGTGCCTTATGTTGTCATAGATAACAGTTATAAGCATGTAAAAGAGGCCATAAGTGATGGCAGGGAAGCTTACCTGGGGGATGCTTCAAAACTATCAACATTGAGTGCGCTACATATCGAACAAGCGGCATCCGTAATTGTAACGCTAGATAATATAGAGAAAAAACGATTGATTAGTGAAGCAGTTTTAAAACATACAAAAAATGTAAACCTAATAGTAAAGGTTATCTCTTTAGAAGATAAAGAGAAGTTGGCAGATTTAGATATTACGACTATTGTTGATGGAAAAGTTGAGATTGCTAGGATTTTAGTGGAAAGAATGCTTTCTTGCCAGTTGAATAGCAAGTAAGCATTAACTAGTTCCCACGTGAACCCGGTTTAATAGCCTCACTACCATCTTTACAAAGTGGGCACTCTTCAGGTGAGTACATCTCAAATGTAAAATCGGCAAGTGCAAAAAATGGAATATCTTGAGGAAGTTTACAGTTACTCTGTGTTTTTATATCGCTATGCTCTCGTTTACAAAAACCACGATTTGCTAAAGCTGCAGCTCCCACAATTTTACCACCGAGATTTTTTACTACTGCAGCAGCTTCCATAGCAGATCCACCAGTTGTAATGATGTCTTCGCACATAAGAACTTTTTCACCTTTTTCTACTTCAAAGCCACGGCGAATAGTCATTTCGCCTCCAACTCTCTCTGCAAATATAAAGCGTACATCAAGAGCGGTTGCTAAAGCAAAACCTGCAATAAGTCCGCCAAGCGCAGGTGCACAAACAGTATCAATCTCTAAGCCACTCTCTTTAATCTGCTTGGCAAGTGTTTCTGCTAACAGTTTAGCAGTTTTTGGGTCTTCTAAAACTTTTGCAGACTGCAGATAAAACTGAGAGTGATTTCCACTACTGAGTTTAAAGTGGCCCTCTAAAAGAGCATCTGCGTCCATGTATATTTTTTTAACGTCCATAATTATACTTTGAGGATTTCAGCTTCTTTATCTTTCAAGATGCTGTCAATTTGTGCAGTAAATTTATCAGTGATTTTCTGTATTTGATCCTGAGCAGATTTTGATTCATCTACTGTTATCTCTTTCTCTTTTTCAAGCTTTTTAATCTGGTCGTTGGAGTGTTTTCTATCATTTCTAATTGATACTTTAGCGTTTTCACCCATTCCTTTCATCTGTTTTACAGAGTCTTGACGCTGTTCTACTGTCATTGGAGGAAAAAACAGTTTGATTTGGTCACCGTCATTATTTGGATTTACACCTATGTTGGCTGCGTTTATTGCACCTTCAATATCAGCTAGGAGATTTTTTTCCCAAGGGTTTATAACAATTGTAGTTGCATCAGTTGCCAATACAGAACCAACTTGGTCAAGCGGAGTAGGTGTTCCATAGTAATCTATTTTTACATTATCCAATACTGAGACTAAAACCTTACCAGTTCTTAGTGTTTTAAAGTCTTTTTGCATATGGTCTATGCTAGCTTGCATTTTTACTTCACAGTCGCTATATATTTCGTTAAGCATTCGGTTTCCTTCTTATATGAAAAAATAATGGTGTAATTGTAGCAAGAAATATTTTAAATGATATAAAAGTGCTTTTCAGGGAGAGTCTATAGAGGGTTAAAATAGCTGCATGAAGCAGACTATTTTATTTAACTGGGGCTTCAGGTGTAGTTGGAGGTGTTGTATTTTCAGCTGGAGATGCTGAAGGTGCAACTACATTTGTCTCCTCTACCATACTATCAACTACAGATGCTTTGTTAGACTGAGAATATATATACCCGAGAGACAGGGTATTTACAACAAACAAAAATCCAATAGTAAAAGTTGCTTTTGCCAAAAAGCTGTTTGGACCCTTTGCTCCAAATACAGATTCATTTGAGCCACTGTATGCTCCAAGGCCGATGCTAGAGCTCTTTTGTAACAATACAGCGATTGTTAAAATTACAACTAAAACT
>JANTGV010000077.1 GCA_024762745.1 Sulfurimonas sp.
ATAAAGATTTAGATGTTAATTCATATTTTGTTGTGATGGGACAACTTATAGATATCTTAACAAGGAAAAATGTTGAAGAGTCCATATCTACACTAACGAAAAAAGATATACTGCTTATTCCTGATGTTGGTGAATATGGTGCACTTGATGCAGATAAGTACTCAGAGATTGTTCAAAAGGGTGTAGATGTTGCTTTAAAGAGTGAAAACCTTCTAAAAGAGTTGTCCGTAAGTGATGAAGAGTATGCAGATTATAAAGAGAGACATCGCTATAAGCATGATCATCTTAAACCAGTCATAGATGAGATAGAGATAGTAAACGCAACTTACATGTCTGATGAGTCTATTAAAAAACGCATCCGTCAAAAAGTGGGTTCAGAGCTTGATGAAAAACTCTTGAGAGAGGATGTATTACAACTTTATAATATGACGATTTTTGACAGTATAACATATGAGGTCAAAGAGCTTGATGGCAAAAATATACTTGTAATACAAGGGACACCTAGTTGGGACAACCATGGTGAAATGCGTTTTTCTATAGGTCTTGAAGATGACTTTGATGGTCACTCGTCCTATTCATTTAAGGTCGGATATACAATGTTTGGTCTTAATGAGCTAGGGGGTGAGTGGAAAAATGATTTTGAGATAGGAAGATATAATAGGACCTATACAGAGTTATTTCAACCACTTGACACTTTGCAAAGATATTATCTCAGACCATCTTTAACTTATGAGTCTGTCACAGATATCTTTGAAACAGATGGAGTGGGAAATCAGGAAATCTTCTCAAGTAGATTGGGTGGAAGTTTTGCTTTTGGTGTTCATTTAGCAACTGACTACGAATTTGAAATTGGAGCCTCACTCTATCAAGACAAAGTTAAAGTTGATGCGTTGGCTTTCAAAGAGATGTATGATGTAAAACCTATATATGCCTTAGTAAAAGTTGATAGTTTAGACAACATTAATTTCCCAAAAGTAGGTATTAAATCTGAATTTAGATGGACAAAAGAGATGAAAACATGGGGAAGTGACTATGATTATGAACAGATATATTTTGATATTGAAAAACCCATAAGTTTTTATTCAAACAATATAACCATGTATCTGAAATATGGAAATACATATCAAAAAAATGACGATAACATTAATAGACTCAATGGACTTTTTATACTTGGAGGGCTTTTTAATCTCTCTGGATATGCTCCATACTCATTTGCCGGTGATAAAGCTCTTCTCGGTGTAATGAAATATACATATGAGTTAAAGGATGGTGGATTTTTTGGGACACTCAATGCACCATTATATGCAGGTTTTTCTTTAGAGGGAGGCCAAGCATGGAATAATGGAGAAAAGTTCAATTATGACACGCTGAGCAAGTCAGCTAGTTTATATGTAGGTGCAGACACTTTTTTAGGACCATTTTATTTAGCATACGGTTTTTCAGATGATGGAGAGCAGAGTGCATATCTTTTTTTAGGAGAAAAATTTTGAAAACAACTTTAATAATCGGAGCAGGCGGAGTAGGTCGTGTAGTAGTGCACAAGTGTGTGAAAAACGCAGCTACTTTTGGAAAAATTGTTTTAGCAAGTAGAAGTATAGGGCGATGTGAAGAGATAAAGTCAGAACTGCCAAACGCAGATATAGAGATAAGAACTGTTGATGCGGATGTAACACAAGAGGTAGTCGAACTCATAAACGCAGTAAACGCAGATATAGTGATAAATGTAGCACTTCCTTATCAGGATCTAACTATCATGGACGCCTGTATCGAAACTAAAACACCGTACCTTGATACTGCAAACTATGAGCATCCTGATGAAGCAAAGTTCGAGTATAAACTACAGTGGGAGAGAGACACTGCGTTTAAGCAGGCAGGAATAATGGGGCTTCTTGGAAGTGGTTTTGATCCGGGTGTTACAAATGTGTTTTGTGCCTATGCTCAAAAGCACTATTTTGATGAGATAGATACCATTGATATACTTGATTGTAACGATGGCGATCACGGTTATCCTTTTGCGACAAACTTCAATCCTGAGATAAACTTAAGAGAGGTGTCTGCAGAGGGAAGATACTGGGAAGAGGGTCGTTGGCTTACAACAAGACCTATGGAAGTAAAAATGGTTTGGGATTATCCTGAAGTTGGTGAGAGGGATTCCTATCTACTCTATCATGAAGAGATGGAGTCTCTGGTTAAACATATAAAAGGACTAAAACGCATAAGATTTTTTATGACATTTGGTCAGAGCTATCTGACTCACATGAGATGTCTTGAAAATGTTGGAATGTTAGGCATAAAAGAGGTTGAGCATAAAGGACAAAAAATAGTTCCTATAGAGTTTTTAAAAACACTGCTTCCAGATCCAGCTTCACTTGGGCCAAGAACAAAAGGAAAAACGAACATAGGTATCGTTGTTAACGGGGTGAAAGATGGAGAGAGAAGAAAAATCTATATCTATCAAGTGAGTGACCATGAAAAGTGCTATAAAGAGGTGAGGTCACAGGCTGTTTCTTATACAACAGGTGTTCCAGCTATGATAGGTGCTAAACTCATGTTAGAAGGAAAATGGAGTGGCGATGGCGTTTTCAATCTGGAAGAGTTTGACCCAGATATTTTCATGGATGAGTTAAATAGACAGGGCTTACCTTGGCAGATAAAAGAGCTTTAGAGACACCTTATTACCTCTGCGAAGAGGAACTTTTGGAGAAAAACTTAAAGTTGCTAGAGCATGTTCAAGTTCAGAGTGGTGCAAAAATTATTTTAGCACTGAAGGGCTTTGCTATGTGGAGTACATTTCCCTTAGTCTCTAAATATCTTAAAGGTTGTACAGCAAGTGGACTGCATGAAGCACTTTTAGCTCGAGAGGAGTTCAACAAGGAGGTACACACTTACTCTCCTGCGTTTAAAGCCTCGGAGATAGATGAAATTGCAAACATCTCAGATCATATAGTCTTTAACTCTCCTGCTCAACTTTTGAGGTTTCAAGATAGGGTAAAAAGTATTAATCCAAATATTCATATATCACTTAGGATAAATCCGGAGGTCTCATCATCACCTGTTGATATCTATAATCCATGTGGTCTCTACTCGCGTTTAGGCACTACGAAAGAGAATTTTGATACAAGAGTCTTAGAGTATATAGATGGACTAAATTTTCATGCTCTATGTGAGCAGGGAGCAGATGAACTTGAAGACGTTTTAATTGCGTTTGAGAAGAACTTCGCACAATATTTTAAAAACCTAAAGTATATTAACTTTGGTGGCGGACATCACATAACTAAGAAGGGTTATGATGTAGAAAAGCTGATAAGACTCATAAAAGAGTTTAGAAAAAAGTATGGTGTTGACGTCTACTTAGAACCGGGTGAAGCTATCGGATGGGAAACGGGTTCTTTGGTTTCTACAGTTTTAGATATTTTTCAAAATGGTATAAGTGTAGCCATTTTAGACACATCTGCAGAAGCCCATATGCCAGATACCTTAGCTATGCCGTATCGCGCAGACGTAAGAGGCAGTGGTGAGGCTGGTGAGAAAAAGTATACCTACCGTTTAGGTGGGAATAGTTGTCTTGCAGGTGATATTATGGGTGATTACTCATTTGATGAACCGTTAAAAGTAGGAGATAGAGTGATATTTGAAGATCAAATTCACTATACATTTGTAAAAAATACTACATTTAATGGTATAAAGCTTCCATCCTTAGCCATTTTAAGAAAAAGTGGTAAACTGGAAATAATAAAGGAGTTCGGATATGAAGATTACAAAGGGAGACTTTCATAATGATAGAAGATAAAGAGCGTTGGAATATTCGCCATGTAACTAAACCTATGAAGCATACTGTATCACCTATACTGGAGAAATATATCAAACATGCTAAAGTTGGAAAAGCACTCGATTTGGCCTGTGGTACAGGAAGAAATACACACTATTTAGCGAACTTAGGTTTTACTGTAGATGCAGTTGATTTATCTGACTATGCACTTGGACAGATAAAAGATGCTTTAAATATCACTAAAATAGAAGTTGATTTAGATGAGTATGATTTAGGGAAGAATCGCTATGATCTTATACTCAATACGAACTATTTAAATCGTAGGCTTATGGCTCAGATGATTGACTCATTAAAAGATGGGGGACTTATTATTTTTGAAACATTTATAGAAGCGCATGAAAAACCTGAACAGGGGAGTATGAATCCTGATTATCTTTTAGAGAAAAATGAACTCCTACATGCCTTTATTGATTTAGATATTATCTATTATGAAGAGAGTAACGGAGTAAACCTTCGAGGTGAAAAAAATAAAACGGCTTCACTTGTGGCAAAAAAGTAAGATGAGTTAAAAAACATCTTATTGAAGTTGAAACTCTTTAGAAATAAACTCTTTGCCATTGATTATAATAGATAGCTTCTGTAGACCTTGGTAGTATTTTCTTGTAGTTATTGGCTTAAATGAATAGGCTTTTGAAAGATAGATGGTTTTTGTTTCAAAGAAGCCATCTTTAATCTGAAAAACTTTTTTATTGTAGGAACCATTTTTTCTTAAAAAGTAGATCGCGTATTCTACTCTTATTTTCCCCAGTACTTCATTCGATATTAGCTCAAAAGAGAAGCTTAGGTCTTCTGTGGCAGATGTTTTTTCTGTATGCTTAAAGTGTATTAGTGACAAGTTGTTTGGGGTTTTGTATCCAAATAATTCAAGTGTCTTTTTATCACTCTTTTTAAGTAGTGTACGGCATCCATGTTTGAGCAGTGAGTAACGGCTTTCATCTTCTTTTAGCCATCTAACTGCTAGATCTTTAACTATCTGTGGATTGTCTTTAGAGATGTCATTGATACTGTTTGCTACGCTCTTTCTAACATAAGGACTTATATCATCCTTCAGTAATTCTAAGATCTCAATCACTCCTTTAGGTTCTTTTTTAAACTCTTCAAGTGCAATTGCCCAGGGTAATCTGGGACGACAACCTTCTGATGCCAATCTTCGTACATCTTCATCTTCATCTTCTGCCCACAGTTTTAATATTTGCATACTTTTTTTTGGAAATTTGATGATAAAAAATCTAATACTGAACTCTGAAGTCGATTTTTTTGTAAAGTGTTTGAGTGCATCCATAGATATTTTAAAGTTATTCATGCCGTATACCGCTACAAAATCTTGAAAAATAATGTTTTCTAAGTTGTAACTATGATTCATTTGAAGGAAACTTTTTTTTAAAATGTCTATTGCGTTTTTATATTCATTTGGAAGATGTACTCCAAGTGTTGTTGCAATATGTCTCATTCTCTCTTTTAGCTCAAGTGAATGCCATGAAGTGTCAAAAATATCCCTTTTAAAATTCTCTTTATTAAATTGATTATGAAACTTATATATGCTTTTAACAAGGAGTTCAATATATTGTTGATTATAGAGATTTTTAAGAGGGGAGGCCATCTATAAGCCTTCGAGTAGAATATTCCACAATCTGTCAACTTCTTTATCATTCAAAAAGAGAGATGATTTGTTTTCAAAGAGTTCACGCAGTGCCTCTCTATTTATACTTAAGGTATTGTTGCACTCTTTGTGAGTGGGTAAATAGGCTCTTATAAGTGAGATGTCACCTTCTATAACTTTAGAGCATAAAAAGCAGTTGGGATCCTTGTGAAGCCGACCTTCATGTTCCAAGATTTTGACGTAGGCTTCTACCGCTATACGTTTTGGGTTTTGCTTGTTCCACTCTTGTGAAGCCCTGTCTATGAGTTCAAAATATAATTCACCAACATCCTCTGCATCTTTGAGATGTTTGTAAAATAAAGTAACAAAGTTTTGCCATAATTGTAAAAGTTTATAATCATTAATCCAACTATAACCAATATGTACAACATCTTTAAGTCGTCCTATGGTACTTTTTGCTGAAGCTTCAATTTCATAATCTATCTTAAAGCCAATATTGATAGTTCCATGTCTTGCACCATAGAATCTATATAGTGTGTATAAGCTTTTGTCAGATAAAATAGTTACTATTAAGTCTTCTTCGCGAACAGTTTTAATATCTGTTATAAATCCTTGCATACCAGAAGTATACCCAATTTAACCTTGTTTTAATGCGTTTTAAGGTACCCTTCGATAACTGTATATTATAGATATATAATATAATT
>JANTGV010000078.1 GCA_024762745.1 Sulfurimonas sp.
AAAAGATATGGAAGAGACAATTGAAAATATAGAGTTTCACAGTGAAGAGAAGTGGGGAGGAGAAGTGGAACTTAGTAATGGTGAAACATGGTGGATTAAACCTGAAAAAAAATCTCTTCCCAAAGAGGTTGTATGTAAAAAAATCTCTTAATTTAAGAATGTCTATAGGATAGTTACAGTTGTTGATTAATATATAATCACAATGTATGATTAAAAATCATACATTAATAATATAATAGTATAAAAAGGAAGAGATGATAAATATGCAAAAAATTTGTGAAGAGTGTTTAACACATAAGGAGCTGATGGTCTTATATGATATCGCACATCTCATCTCTGACTCTCGCGGTGAGATTATTACTGCATTAGAGAAATCTCTCAAAACACTCAATAGTGCACTTGAATTGGAGAATAGTGTTATATTTAAATTGGAAGATGATGTTTTAAATATCTTCGCAGCTCCAAACTTCAATAAACATCAAAAAAATCTCTCTTCCTATAGACTTGGTGAAGGTGCAACAGGACTTGCTGCACAGACTAAAGAACCTATCGTCATAGAGAATGTGCATAATGATATGATATTTTTAAATAAAGCTGGTAAAAAGACCAATGATACTATCTCATTTATAGCAGTACCAATGGTTGTAGAAGATGAAGTAATCGGTGTCTTAGCTGCAAATTTGACAAAATCAACAAAAATAGATTTTGAAGAGAGTGTAAGAATCCTCTCAATAGTAAGTTCCCTTTTTGCGCAGTCTATAAATTCATATATGATTGTAGAGAAGGAAAAAACAAAACTTACTGAGCTAAAACTCTATTATAAGATGGAGTGGGATGCTAAAGTACATAACTTTGGAGATATTATTGGTGAGAGTCCAAAAATGCAACAAGTATTTCATGTTGTTGAACGGATAGCACACTCTGATGTCACAGTCTTAGTAAGGGGTGAGACAGGTACGGGTAAGGAGCTTGTAGCTGCAGCACTTCACAAACGCAGTAAGAGAGCCGATGAACCTTTTGTAAAACTCAATTGTGCGGCCATCTCAGATACACTGATCGAGAGTGAACTTTTCGGTCATGAAAAGGGTGCTTTTACAGATGCAAAAGAGATGCGAAAAGGTCGCTTTGAACTTGCTGATGGAGGTACGCTGTTTTTAGATGAAATTGGTGATATATCAGCCTCTGCACAGGTAAAATTACTTCGTGTTTTGCAAGAGCGGGAGTTTGAAAGAGTAGGGGGGAGCAAAACGGTAAAGGTTAATGTCCGTTTGGTAGCTGCTACCAATAGAGACTTGGAGCAGATGGTGAAGGATGGAGAGTTTAGAGAAGATCTCTACTATAGACTTAATGTTATTCCAATTGATCTACCGCCACTTCGTCAAAGAGGTGATGATATCAAACTCTTAGTCCAATTTTTTCTTGAACGCTCTATGAAAAATCATAAAAAACAGGTAGAGATCCTTGATGATGCTATGGATCTGTTGATGCACTATCCATGGCCTGGAAATGTACGTGAATTGGAAAATACTATTGAGCGTATTGTATTGATGGGTGGTAATGAAGGCATTACTGCAAAGGAGATGCAGCTTCTTATTCCTCCATTAGAGAACTCAAATCTAACATTACAAAAACCAACAGAAAAAGGTGCTGCTTTGACGCTAGAAGAGATTGAAAAAAAGTCAATTATAGAGGCTTTGGAAAATTGTGATTACAACCAATCAGAAGCTGCACAAAGACTGGGTGTAACGCTAAGACAGATACGCTATAAGGTGAAAAAATATGGAATCTAGTATTAAATATTATGATGAAGCTTTGACGCTTGTTGATGATTATATGGATATTGGCTATATGGCTGAAAATATTGAAGTAGAAGATATCAATCAAGTCACTAAAACGATAAAGAGAAGTCATAGTGATAAATCTATGACACTGTTGGTTTCATTGCCAAATACAGAGAGCTCTTTTGTACAGGATTTACAGCGATTAGATACTCTTATGAGTGCAATTGTCGTAGATATTCACTGTTATATCTTATTTGACAGTGTCAAAGATGAGATTATAAATGGGCTAGAGGGCTTGAAAAAATTTGAAGTTGTTTTTGACAAAGAGGATGATTTTGGTGAAATGTATGGGTGTAAGATTATAGATGGCAGCTTAAAAAACAGATTAACAAAATCACTCTTTTTAATCAGTAAAGATGGTGCAATTTTTTATATAGAGATGCCCGAAAATTTAGAACAACCTTTTAATTTAGAAAAATTACAGGTAGAGCTTAATAAAGCTTATACCTCATATACAGGAGTAGGATGTCATGGATAGTATAAAACAAGAGATCATAGATGGAACTATTGTACCTTTTTTAGGTATGGGTGTATTTAAAGATACAGTCACGGAAAATGGGACTTCTCTCCCTTATGATAGTGACTCTATGGTCTTGGCTTTAAACAATGGACGCGCAATGAGCCAAAGGCTTATGTATGAGTATAGTAGAGCTGCTATGAGCTTGGAGCAGAGAAAAGGACGAGATTTTATAGTGCAAATGACAAATCACATATATACATCTCAAAAATATGAATTACCTCTAGTGTATCAAGTTTTAAAAGATTATCAACCGAAATATTTGATAGATACAAATCTCGATGATAGTGCATGTAAAGTTTATGAAGATGTTTCTCATTTTATGATAACTGGTGTTTCAAGGGTGATGGGCGGATATGATAGATTTATAGTATATCTCTATGATCTGGAGACAAAAACATATCAGAAGATAGACAAAGAGGAGTTGAACTCAGATATTCCAATTTTGTTTAAACCTATGGGTGCAACAGTACCTGAGATGAATTTTATTATCAGTGATGCTGATTTTGTGGATTGGTTGACCGAAGCGATGGGAGGTTATGCTCTTCCGCCATTTCTAAAGGGATATAAAGCAGATAAAAAATATCTTTTTTTAGGTGTTGATTTTAATAGAGATACTTATCGCATGGTTGCAAATGAGATTACGCTAGGATTAGAGGGTGGATATGTTGTAAGTGATAAAGAGGAGTTTACTAAAAAAGAGGAGAGATTTCTCACGTCACACAAGTTAGAACTTATCAAAAGTGATACCAATCAATTTCTAAAGAATCTATCATGAGCAGTGAACAGATATGCGATTTTTGTGGCAAAAGCCAATCTGAAGTAGAAAAAATATTTAGTGCAGAAAATGCACATATTTGTAATGAGTGTATAGAAACTTGCTCATCAGTGATGCAAAAAGAGCTCTTAAGAAAAGAGAAATCACAGTTTCAAAAAGGTCTTAGTGTGCCTATCACGATCAAAGAACATCTTGATAATTATGTGATTGGACAACACGAAGCTAAAAAAGTTTTGTCAGTTGCACTCTACTCTCACTATAAAAGAGTGGATAAACCTATTTTCAAAAATGTAGAGATAGAGAAAAGTAATATTATGCTCATCGGTCCTACAGGAAGCGGTAAAACACTTCTTGCAAAGTCTCTGGCAAAGATTATGAATGTCCCTTTTGCCATTGCTGATGCTACCGCACTTACTGAAGCTGGTTATGTAGGAGAAGATGTTGAGTCAATCCTCTCAAGACTTCTTGCCTCGGCTGATTTTGATCTTCAAAAGGCACAAAAAGGGATTATCTATATAGATGAGATTGATAAAATTGCAAATAAAAGTGAGAGTGCCAGCAGTGGTCGTGATGTATCAGGAGAAGGTGTACAACAAGGACTTCTAAAGATCTTAGAGGGTGGAGAGGTCTATGTCCCTTTAAAAGGGAGCCGAAAAAATGCCTCTGCTGAAACGGTACTTTTTGATACTACTCATATACTGTTTATATGTGGAGGTGCTTTTGTAGGATTGATTGGTAATGGAGATGGGAAAAAAGAAAAAACTCCTAATAAAATGGGCTTTTTTAATGAAGAAATAGTAACAAAGAAAGAGGAGATAGAGTCAAAGGATTTGATAAGTTTTGGACTTATCCCAGAGTTTATAGGAAGAATTCCTGTCATCGCCACACTCAATCAACTCTCAACAGAAGATCTGATCAGGGTCTTAAAAGAGCCTAAAAATGCCATCATCAAACAGTACCAAGCTCTGTTTGAACTTGATGGAATTGAACTTGAATTTAGTGAAGATGCCCTTGAAAATATCGCAGGACAAGCTCAGGAAAAAGGTGTAGGGGCCAGAGGGCTTCGAGGAATCATCGAAAAGATCATGTTGCCACTACAATATGAACTCCCCTCTAAAGATAATGTTGAAAAAGCTACTATTACCAAAGCATTTATTGAAGGAGAAGAGGAGATAGAGTTGGGGTATATCGTAAATAGTGAACAAGTATAAATTACAGCGACATCACATGTCGAACATCATCCAAAATCTTACTCACCTCTCTTTGCCATGTTAAATTTCCTATCTCTTATTTTACTCTATAGGAATTTAATTTTTAAATTGCTGTCTGATTTTGTGGAGTCATCAGAGATTTATAGCTCTTTTTTTTCATATAAATCAGCTACCGGAAAAGCTAAATCATAATCTCCCTATTCAAGTTCACCATAAGTTAAGTTGTAGTTTTTAAAAAGTATTAAGTCACGATATTTTTGAATATCAGGATGTCCAGAATTTAATATAAAGTTTTCAAAATCCACAATATTTACTTGACCATCGTTAAACTTTAATTCTATTTTATAGCCATCAAGATATTTTGCTGATTCTATTGCTAGGTAATTTACCATCTATTTAACCCTCCTTTCAATTTTTATGCAAGGTATAGTTTTATGTAAGATAAAATGATCTATCCATTTTTGCACGATATCCTCTTTAAATTTTCCTACAAAATTTTTAAACTCTTTAAGTTCACCATGAGACAAAGACCTTTTACCTTTAACATCTTTAAACTTGATATCAATAATTTTTCCATCTTCTATGATAAACTCAGCTTTGCTTTCAAAACTCTTTCTATACAAGTTCTGTTTTGTCAAAAGCTTCTAGTTAGGGTACATCACAATACTCTAGTGAATCCAAAGAGGGTCTTTGTAAGTTATTATTCTGGGCAATATAGAGATTTTTTAAGTTCTTTAGTTTTTGAAAAGATTTAGGAAGTGTGCTGATGTTGTTCTCTTCTATATCAAGTTCTATCAAAGATTCTAACTCTCCTATACAGCTTGGTAGTTGGGTTAACTGATTGGCAGAGGCACTTATATGTTTTAAATTTTTAAGTTGACAGATGGTATCTGGTAAATTTTCTAACCTATTGTTATCTATGGTCAATATCTGCAAATCTTCGAGTTTGCTAATGTCAAAGTTTAATTCACTTAGGTTGTTATCATTTAGGTTGAGTTTGATGAGCATATCGTGTGATTGCAGGGTTGGTAAATTAGTGATGTTGTTACCCTCTAAAAGCAAAGTTTCTAACTCTTGAATTTTACTGATAGAATCGGGGATATCTTGAAATTGATTGTAAGAGAGATCTAAATAATAGAGGGATTTCATAGATGCAAAAACATCTGGTAAGTACTCTAACCGGTTGGTATCTAAAGAAAAATAGAGCAGTTTATTGAGATTTTTTAGTGATTTAGAGAGTGATTGTATATCATTTGCTGCCAAGGTAAGTCGTGTCAAGTTTGTAAGCGTATAAAAACTTTCAGGCAGCGTTTTTAAACGATTTGCATTCAAGTTTATAACCACTAGTGATTGAAGAGAACCTATGGAGTTGGGCAGTGTTTCTAGTAAATTGTTTTCACATTGGAGGTTTCGTAATTTTGATAGATTTCCTATACTTTCAGGTAATTTTTGCAAACGATTACCTGAAAGTTTTAATACTGTTAAGTTACAGAGTGAACCAATACTCTCAGGTAATACTCTAATTTTCTTTTTACTCAGATCCAATACCTATAAGGCTTGTAATTTTTCTAGATCTGTAGGTATAAGGTGGGTAAAACCTTCTGTTTTTACCCACCTTACAAAATCTTTTAATGATTCGTTCATCTATCTTCCTCTCATCTGTTCAATCAAATAATCAATCTCTTCATAATCTATTGTAC
>JANTGV010000079.1 GCA_024762745.1 Sulfurimonas sp.
TACTCGCTCTGTTTGCATCTGCTACTGCGTTTTGCGCTGCAGTTGTATCTACACTCTCATTGGCTGCATCTGCTGCTGCGTTTAACTCACTGATTGCATTTTCTAAAACTGTCGCTGCGTTTGTAGCTGCAGCTGCTGCTTCACTTGCTGTTGCTTGTGCATCCTCTGCTGCTTCTAAGTTCTCTGCTGTCGGATTTGCATCTGCTGCTTCGGCCGCTGTATCTGCTGCTGTTGCTGCGTTTTGTGCTGTAGTTGCTGCTGTTGTTGCTGCCTCTGTTAAATCTGAAAGATCTGATACCATCTCTGCTATCTCTAAATCTGACTTAGCTTCTGCTGCTATAGCTGCGGCCATTGCTGCTGCACTTGCATCCTGAGTATGAGTAAGGACTTCTAAAGCATCACTTGTATCCACACTCTCTCTAGCTGCATCGGCTACAATATTTAACTCTTGTATCGCAGCCTCTAATTCATCTGCTGCCTCTTTTGCCAATAGTGCTGTTGCATTTGCAGCTTCTTGTGTTCTCTCTGTCTCTTCTATATTTTCTGTTGTTGGATTTGTATCCATAACTTCTACTGCGTTTTTTGCCTCAATGGCTGCAAAGTTTGCATTTTGAGTGGCTAGATTTGCAGCACTTATGAAGTCAGAGAGGGTATCACTCATCTCTTCAATTAAAGCATCTGTAGCTGTTTCACTTGAGTCTACTGCGTTTTTTGCATTTTGACTCGCTTCTTCTGTTACTTTTAATACCTCTAAAGCTTCTTTCGTATCAATATTCTCGCCTCTTGCTTCAGCTGCAACCTCTAACTCTTCGATAAGTTCTTTTAAATCTTTAGCTGCGTTTGCAGCTTCAATAGATGCTACATTAGCAGCACTTTGTGCTCTCTCAACTGCTGCTAAATTTTCTGAATTAGGCTTATTTAATGCTGTTTGTAGTGCATTTTGCAACTCAAGTGATACTTCATTTGCTGCTAAAGTAGCTGCCTTTGCAGCATCAATTATCTCAGACATATTTGAGACTAAACTATCGACTTCTGAACTTTGCTCTTGCGAACTACCTACTCTATATTGATTATCTTCTGTACCTCTGTCTACAACACTATCTTTTTCTTCTTTTTGTACATCTCTTAATTCCGCACTTATATTTTCTTGCTCATCATCTATCTGAGCAAAGTTTGCCTCTGGTGCTGCAGAAGAGTGTGAATCTACACTCTCTTCCTCTCCAGATTCAGTCTCCATATCATCAGCATAGTTTTCATCTATATATGTTTCTATAGACTGACTCTCTGAGACTGTTTCGTTCTCTGAGAATGGTTCATTTACCAAAGATGAATCAAAAAGCTGAGATTCATCACCAAGCATGACTATTTCGCTTCCATCTAAAAGAGTCACAACAAGACTGTTTAAGCCTGAAGCTTCTTTAAGCCCACTAATTAAATCACCTTCATATATCACATCATCTTTTAAAACTTCACTAGTTGTACCATCAACTCTTGCTATATTGAACTTACCAGCTATACTAGCTATTTTTCCGATTGTTGTTGACATAATAGACTCCAAATAAATAGTTTTATTGTAGAAATATTATGATAAATTGTAAAAAATGTATATTGTACTTGAGTACAGTAGTTAGTCTAGTATCTTGATTCCATACTCTTCATCGACACTATAGTTAATATTTTGTGAGATAAAAGCATTTGTTATTTTGATCAACTCCAGTTGTCTTGAATGAGTCGATACCATTTTAGTATCATTAGGTAATAAATAGTTTTCTATTTTATTATATTCGTAACTAAAAATACAATTTTCAACTAATATAGTCTCAATTATTTCTATAATCATTATTTATTCTGCCTATTTTTGTTATTGTTAAATTTTATTTCAAACGTATTATAACATATAATTTATTATAACAGCATAATTTTATCTTAAAGTATATAGAGCCTGTTCTGTTATTTAAAAATGATAATTGATTGAAGGAAAGTTTAAAGTTCTTCAAGTGGTGGACAAGGAGGGATTCGAACCCTCGGTACAGTTACCCATACGCATCCTTAGCAGGGATGTGGTTTCAGCCGCTCACCCACTTGTCCATTTGAAGACCGAGATTATAATAGTTATTTCATAACACTTAGCTTAAGAAATGAATATTATGCAATAATACAGTATGAAAACATTACTGCTGTTATTTTTCACATCTTTACTTCTTTCTAAACCCTATCCTAGTTTTACAAAAAGTGAACTAATAGATATCGCCAAAAATAATATAATCTCTAAAAATAGAATAGAAGATTATGAAAAGACCATGGTAGTTCATAAAAAGAATTCTAAAGAGTTGCAGCTAAAGCAGATGAATCTCTACCTGAACACCCTTCTCCCTCAATACGACGATATAATAAATAACAAGCTCGACAGCTGGGCTACTCCAAAAGAGTTTTTAACTGTGGGCTATGGAGACTGTGAGGACTATGTCATTATAAAATACTACTCACTCATTAGACTCGGATTTGATGAGAGAAAGCTTTTCTTAACAAGGGTCAAAGAGAAATATAGGGGTGGAGTTCATATGGTTCTTACATATTTTAAAGAAAAAGACAAACCACCTCTTGTTCTTGATAATCTTAGTTTTAAAATACTTGACTTAAAAACAAGAAGTGATATTAAGGCGGAAATTTTTATAAACTCTACTGGAGTTTACAGAGCTACGAATAATTTTAAACTCATCAAAATTGCTGAAAAGTACAAAGAGTTTGAAGATCTAAAAACTAAAGTGAAAAAGAATCACTAAAGTTTTTCTAAAATTCTTTTCACTACATCTGCAGGGTTTTCAGACTTGTAAATTGGACGACCGACCACTATAAAATCCACAAGAGCATTTTTGGCAAAAGTGACATCGGCAACTCTCTTCTGATCTCCCGCATCTTCACCAAAAGGACGGATACCAGGAGTTAAAGTCATAAACTCTTTTGAGGTAAGTTCCTTAATTGATTTACTCTCAAACGCAGAACAGACAACACCGTCAAGTCCACTATCCATTGCATCTTTTGCAAACTGATCCGCTTTACTTGCTATACTACTATCATAAACAGTATTAAACTCATCTTCACTAAAAGATGTTAATGCTGTTACAGCCAATACTATAGGACGTTTATCAAACTTTTCTAAACGACTCATAACCTCACTCATAGCCCGTTTACCAGCTGAAGCATGCACATTAAACATATCCACACCTAGCCCCATAATTGACTCAGCAGCATCCGCCATAGTATTTGGAATATCATAAAGCTTGAGGTCTAAAAATATTTTAAAATCTGGGTTTATTTTTTTAATAGCAAGTAAAAAATCTTCACCATCACGAATGTAAGTACGTAGTCCAACTTTAAGCCAGACATCGTAGTTTTTTATTTTCTCTATAAGAGTTAAGTTCTCTTCTTTTGTAGGTAAATCAAGTGCAACGCATAATTCCATAGTTTCTCTTTTAAAAATTAATTATGGAATTATAACATTTCTAATCTTTTCTATAGGCTAGTGCGCTACAGCACCCTCGGCACCTATACCTGTTTGACTCCGTATAAACTGCATCTCAAATGCCTCATTCTCAGCTTTTGCACGCTTAGAAGAGTCTGTGACAGAAAAGAGATATACCCCTATAAACGCAATAGTTACTGAAAAGAGTGCCGGGTATTTATAAGGAAAAATAGCCTCTGTATTTCCTAAAATATCCACCCAAACAATAGGACCGAGGATGACAAGTAAAATTGCTGTAGATAAACCAAGTGAACCCCCTATAACTGCTCCACGAGTCGTAAGTTTTTTCCAGTACATTGAAAGAATCAATATAGGAAAGTTTGCAGATGCCGCAATTGCAAATGCAAGACCAACTACAAACGCAATGTTTTGCTTTTCAAACATGATTCCCATAATGATGGCCAACACACCTAAAGCAACTGTTGCAATTTTTGAGACTCTCATCTCTTTATGATGCTCTGGATCCCCATCTTTTACTACGGAAGCATAGAGATCATGACTAATTGCCGAAGCCCCTGCAAGTGTAAGACCTGAAACCACAGCTAAAATCGTAGCAAAGGCAACTGCCGAAATAAATCCTAAGAAAATATCACCACCAACTGCGTGTGAGAGATGGATAGCAGCCATATTGTTTCCGCCAATGATTGGTGAACCACCACTTATCGCCTGTTTAGCGTAATCTAAATAGTGAGGATTTTGAAAAACCATAACAATCGCACCAAAACCAATAATAAAAGTTAATATATAGAAGTATCCTATGAAGCCTGTTGCATAAAAGACTGATTTTCTTGCCTCTTTTGCATCACCAACAGTGAAAAAACGCATCAAAATATGAGGAAGCCCTGCTGTACCAAACATCAATGCCACTGCCAAAGAGATAGCTGATATAGGGTCTGAGACAAGCCCACCCGGGCTCATAATCTCTACACCCTTAAGCTCTGTTGCGTGAATAAATAGATTCTCAAAACTAAACCCATAGTGATACATCACAGCTACTGCCATGAAAGTCGCTCCGGAGAGAAGGAGAAATGCTTTAATGATTTGAACCCATGTAGTTGCCAACATCCCACCAAATGTGACGTAGAGTATCATGAGTATACCCACTAAAATAACTGCTATCTCATACTCTAGTCCAAAAAGTATCTGAATAAGTTTTCCACTTCCAACCATCTGCGCTATGAGATAAAGAATAACAGTTGCGATTGAGCCTGTTGCAGCAAGTATACGAATAGGTGTCTGTTTTAGTCTATAAGAAGCTACATCAGCAAAAGAGTATCTACCCAAATTACGTAAAGGTTCAGCTATCATAAAAAGGATGATAGGCCAGCCAACTAAAAACCCTATGGAATATATAAGCCCATCATACCCTTTCATGTAAACAAGTCCTGAAATACCTAAAAACGAAGCTGCAGACATATAGTCACCTGCTATCGCCATACCGTTTTGAAAACCGGTAATACCCCCACCTGCAGTATAAAAATCTTTTGGAGACTTTGTTCTCTTTGCCGCCCAGTAGGTAATTATCAAAGTTGCACTTACAAAGAGTAAAAACATAATAATAGCAGAGAGATTCAGTGCCTGTTTTGCAATCTCACCCTCGATTGCCCCAGCTGCAAAAACTACAGCTGAACCAAGTATCAAAAATAAAAATACTCTATTCATCTAATTTTCCTTCAGCGTATCTTTAATTTTATTATTTAATTCATCAAACTCACTGTTTGCCCGTTTCGTATAGACACCTGTCAAGATAAACGCAAATATAATGACTGCAACACCTATCGGAATACCTATAGTTGCAACCGAGTCGGATGATAATGGAGTTGCTAGAGTAGATGGGCTAAACGCAATTGTTAATATAAATGTAAAATAGACAACCAACATTGCAATCGAAAGCTTGACTGCCAATGTACCCCTTTTAGATACTAACTCTTGATAATCAGGATTACTCTTGATTTTATCTACTAACTCACTATTCATCTTTTTCCTTTTAAAATCTATCATACTTTAAAATTAATCTGGAAATTATACTCTAAATAAAAATATTAGTGGCTAGAATAACTCTAGAAAAATTAAAACTTAACAGGATATAGATATGGCACTCACTAAAGAGGAAAAAAACAGAGGGGAAATTAGCAACTTTTTAAAAAACAACGATATAGACCCCAACACCGCTATGGGTTTTGACAATAAGTTTCAGACTGAATACTATGTAGGAGAGAGAAGAAAGTTTGCAGAAGAGACGAGAATAGGTTTTAACATTATTGGTGCAAGTGATACTAATATCTCTTTACATGAGATTAACTATATTGAGTTTGAAACAACATTTAAAATAGCAGAGCAAACATTTCACTATGATGAGACTCGGGAGACTTTGACAATTACCGGTAATGATTCTGACAAACATAATGGAGAGTACAAAATAGTAATACACAGTATCTACCCTGATCTGTAAATTACTAAA
>JANTGV010000080.1 GCA_024762745.1 Sulfurimonas sp.
TTTTTTTCTGAACAATTATTTTAAAAAATATTCCTAATCATAGACTGAATCCATATCAAACTCATACTGGGGTTCAAGTTCTGGCACAGAATCTAATGAGTCCTTATTTACTTCAGCACCTTTAAAGTCATAATTTTTCTCTGAGTAAAAAGTCTGCTCTTTTGCATATTTTTTTTCAGTTTCCATCTCTTTTTTAATCTGTTTCTCTACTCTTTTTTTCCTCTCTTGCTCACCATTTGTTGCCATCAGTACAGAACTGATTAAAAGTGCTGCTATTAAAAATAACTTCATACTCTACTCCTCTTAGAATTTAATAATACTAGATTATACTTTACATCATTGTTAACAATAAAAATATTCAAGGGCTTTTTAGCTAAAAAGCCCTATCATTATGAAAAAATCTGAACCGGGGAACATAAATGAAATTTGGAATGGTGAACTCGCTACTGCTCACAGCTATTCTTATGTTAAATACTCTTGAGGCCCAAGATGTAGATATAAAATCGAGTATAAAAAGTAATGGCCAACTTATTTATAATCTCAATCAAAAAAATACTAATAATTTTACTGATATGTTTAAAGAGGGTAACTTCTACGGACGACTGCGTTCAAATACATTTTATAATACTTTTAAAAATGAGGATACAACTCATTCAGACCATACGATAAGTGGTTTAGGAGGCTCTCTTGTACTCAAAAGTGCTAAATTTAATGACTTTGATTTTGGTGTAGGACTCTATTTTTCACAGGCCTTTTTTAATATTGATAACGACAATGTGGGAAATCTAAAGAAAGGAAAAGATGCTATAAGTAGATATGACTATGTAAATGATGACAACTCTTATATGGCTGTCGTTGGACAGGCTTACTTACGTTATAGCGGTATTGATAAAACAGAATTAGTTCTGGGCCGACAGATAGTGGAATCTTTTTATACTAAGTCTAATGACACAAAAATGATTCCAAACACCTTTGACGGTGTAGTTGTAAATAGTAATATATTTCAAAAGAGTAAAATCAAACTCGCCTATCTCTACGAACAGAAACTTCGTGACCATACAAGGTCACACTCTACCTTAATGTATGGAGATTCAAACTCAACTTCATCTTTAAAACCGAACTGGAGTGAAAATGATGATTCTGCGATGCACAAGGGCTTAAACTATACGGCTCTAAAATTTGCACACAAACCGACAAATTCACCATTGATTATAGGGGACTTTAAAAACAGTTCTCTTAAAAATTTAAAACTCGACAGCTCTTTTTATGTAGTTCCTGAACTTCTTTCTCAGGTAATGCTAGAGGCAAATTATAAGATAAATTTCGACGGATTTAGTGTTTCGCCTGGTATGCGTTATATCAAACAGTTTGACAATGGTGCGGGGGAAGTTGGCGGTGCTTCATACTCAAAGGGGCTTAGTGCAACTGGTTATAGAGATATAGACTCACTTGAAGCACAGATGATAGCCGCAAGAGTCGTGACAAAGATACAAAACTATAAAATTAATTTAGGATACACAAACATACTTGATGAAGCAGATTTAATCACACCCTGGCGTGGATTTCCAACTGCTGGATACACTCGTTCTATGGCAAGATATAACTGGAAAGCAAACACTCAGAGTTATCGTTTAGAACTTGTTAGAAATGCAAATAAGAGTGGTATTTACAAAGATATTTTTATCCAATCCTCGATTCTCTATACAAACGCAGATGAAGACAAAGACAATAAAGATGAACTCTACTACTACATAGGGTTTATTCAGAATATTCCAAGTGCAATTGATTTACAATGGCGTTTAAGGCTCGGTTATGTTGACTATATCGATGACGATGAATTTAATGATTTAGATGCTCGTTTTGAACTGAATTACCTATTTTAAAAGAGAAACTATGTTGAAAATTATATCTCTCACTACTCTGTTATTTATATCTCCTCTTTTAGGTGGGACTATAAACGTAGCTGTGGCAGCTAATGTCAGTTATGCAATTGAGACAATAAAGAAAGAGTTTAATAGAGTACATCCAGATATAAAAGTAAATGTAACACTTGGTAGTAGCGGGAAATTAACAGCACAGATAAAAAATGGTGCTCCCTATGGGATGTTTATGTCTGCAAATATGAGCTACCCAGAAGCTCTCTACAGAGATAAGATTGCTCTCACAAAGCCAATAGTATACGCGCAAGGCGGTTTAGTCTATCTTAGTACAAAACAACAGGACTTTACTCAAGGCATGAAGATGCTTGAAACTCCAACTATCAAAAGGATAGCCATTGCAAATCCAAAGACAGCCCCTTATGGCAAGGCAGCAGTTGAAGCGATGAAAAACGCAGGAGTATATGATAAAATTAAAAATAAATTTGTATATGCAGAATCGGTCTCACAAACAGTCTCTTACACAATAACAGCTGCAGATATAGGCTTTATAGCAAAATCAGCACTTTATAGCCCAAATATGAGTCACTTTAAAGAGACAGTTAACTACTCTGATGTGGATACAAAACTTTATACTCCTATAAACCAAGGGATAGTCCTCCTTAAAAACAGTAAAAACCTAAGTGAAGTAGAGAAATTCTACAACTTCATATTAACTCCTGAAGTAAAAAAAATTCTCAATAATTTTGGATACCTCGTACCATGAGCAGACTTATAGCAAGAGTTTTAAAGATAGAGAGTTGTGATAATATCCAAATAGTATATTTTGAATGTCACACGCAAAGACTATCTATGATGAGCCTAAATGTGAATGAAAAGATTAAAGTTGGAACAAAGGTCACACTGATTACCAAAGCCTCTCATATAGCTATCGCTAAAGAGTTTAGCGGAGATATTAGTTATTCAAACCAACTCCCTGCTACTATTGAGTCTATAGAAAACGGAAAACTTCTTAGTAGTATAAAACTAAACTTTTTTGACGCTACATTAGAATCAATCATTACTCTTAACTCCTCTAAACGTATGCGTTTAAAAACGGGGGATAGTGTAACTGCGTTTATAAAAGCGAGTGAACTCTCAATTGGTGAGATTATATATGATTGATACACTTCTAGCCATAGACTTTGAGCCTTTTATACTCTCCTTTAAATTGGCAGCAGTTACAACTATTATACTTTTTATATTGAGTCTGCCTCTAGCTTGGTACCTCTCTCAAACCTCATCACGGATAAAGCCTTTTTTAGAAGCTTTAACAGCCTTGCCAATCGTTCTACCGCCATCAGTATTGGGGTTTTATATTTTAGTAGCTCTCTCTCATAATTCTCCCTTGGGCATCTTTTTTGAAGAGCTTTTTGGAGTCAAGCTCGTTTTTAACTTTACAGGTTTAGTTATTGCAAGTTGCTTTTACTCTCTGCCTTTTATGGTACAGCCACTTCAGAGTGGGTTTGAATCTTTAAATAAAAATATTTTAGAGGCGAGTTATATTGCAGGAAAAAGCAGATTTGAAACCATTATAAAAGTTGCTCTTCCAAATATAAAACCGGCTCTCATGACAGCTATTATTGTTACATTTGCTCATACTGTCGGTGAGTTTGGAGTGGTTCTAATGATTGGTGGAAGTATCCCTGGAGAGACAAAAGTGGCATCTGTTGCTATATATGAGATGGTTGAGATTATGGACTACAGTTCAGCTCATATATATAGTGCTATTATGATAATAATAAGTTTTCTTGTCCTTTTAAGTGTCTATATATTTAATGGCAGACAGAATAAGAAGTTTGGAGTTTAAAGATGATTGATATAGCTATAAACAAAGAACTTCATGGCTCAAACGGTGAGATGAACTTAGATATTAATCTAAAGATAAATTCGGGTGATTTCATAGCACTCTCAGGAGAGAGCGGAAGCGGAAAAACGACACTGCTTCGTATTCTGGCTGGGCTTGAAGAGGCCAAAGGAAGTCTTAAAATTGACAATGAGGTATGGCTGGAGAACAAATTTAGCCTTCCAACCCAAAAAAGAGAGATAGGTTTTGTGTTTCAAGACTACGCCCTCTTTCCAAATATGAGTGTTGAAGAGAATCTGCTCTATGTAAACGCAGATAAAAAACTAGCGAACCATCTTTTAGACATTACGGAACTCACTGAACTAAAGAAACGACTTCCAAACACTCTAAGTGGTGGTCAAAAACAGAGGGTAAGTCTCTGTAGGGCTTTAATGAACAGACCAAAACTTCTTCTTATGGATGAACCACTCTCTGCACTAGACCCTATCATGAGAACAAAACTTCAAAATAAGATACTCCAACTTCATAAAGAGTTTCAAACCACAACTATTATGGTCAGCCACGATCCGAGTGAAATATATAGGCTGAGCAGTCGTGTAATTGTCTTAAATCAAGGTGAGATTACAAATGATGGACTTGCCAAAGATGTACTACTTAAAACAACAGGTTCCCAAAAATTTTCCTTTGAGGGAGAACTCTTAGATATACTCAAAGCAGACGTAATTTATATCGCCATTGTATCTATTGGTCAACAACTTGTTGAAGTAGTTCTCAGTAAAAGTGAAGCAGAAGCTTTATCGATTGGTGATGCTGTTAATATAAGTACAAAAGCATTTAGTCCGACTATCACCTCTAAAATATAGGGCTACTTAAAGATTTAATAGTTTTATAAAATTGTTGGCTATTCTCTCGCTCTCTTTTTTAAAGATATCAGCTGCCTCCTTAGTATAAAACTTATCAACAGTTTCAAAAAAGAGTTTTAGCCACTGTTCAAAAGTCTCTCTTTTTAAACCTTTCATCTTCATATGTGGTTTTATTGGTTGTCCACTATAGCTATTATCCTTTAAAATAAGTGATGCCCAAAAGTCTGTTAAAAGATTTAAATGGTTTTGCCACTCATCAGAAATCATCTCATCACCAAGTTTGTCAATAAAAAAGTCTGCAACTATATCATCTTTAAGTACCTGACTGTAAAATCGATCGACCATTTTTCGTATATTTTCCCTAGTTATAACATCATACTGCATTAAAACTCCGTTTAGTTACTTTTTCGCTTCTTTAATCACTTCATAGGCTTGGTTTATCTCCTGCGTTTTAGCAGTTGCTTCTTCCATATAAGACTCATCTTTATCTTGTGACTTTATAATATCTGGATGGTACTGACGCACAAGTTTTCTGTAAACCTTCTTAATATGTCTTAGGTCATCACTCTCTTTCACTCCCAAAATTTTATAAGCTTCATCAATCCCCATAGTCTGCTGTCTGTTTTTCATCATATTCTCAAACTTAGCCACCATAGTTCTGTACTCATCAGGAGATATATCTAGTTCATGTGTGATTTCACGCAGTACTTTATCTTCAGAGCTACTTATACCATTGTCAACAAAGGCAAGTTGAATTAAAAACTCTACAAACTGCTTGCGTTTTAATCTACTACGACCAAGAAGTTTGTTTAGAGATGCAGCTATCTCTTTTGTATCATCATCTCTCTCTTTCTCTTCATTAAAAATCTCTTTTAAGATTGTTCGCGTTTTTTCTTTGTCTGGAAATATTTTAGATATGTCATCAAACATAATTCCTATGAGCTGAGCTTCAAGCTCTTGCACCCTTCCATCAGCTTTTGCAACTTTTGCAACAAGTGCTATAAAAAGGCCTAGTTCACTCTCTCTAAAGAGCTCCTTAGAACTTGAAATTTTTTTAAGCTTTCTTCTAACATAAACTTTATAGAGCCTAAACGCAATGTATAGAGATGCTATGATTGAAAGTGTTACTAAGAAATTTGCTATAAATATGTAGTAGAGTATTACTAATACTACTGCTAAATATATCCATTTTTTTATTTTAATCATCTCTGTCCATCTATAGTAAAATTTTTCGATTTTAACACATAAAGAGTTAAAAATAGAGGATGTTAAGGTAAATAGGTTAGAATTTCAGCAATTCAAATAATTTTATTCAGTAGGGATTTGTATGATTTATATAGG
>JANTGV010000081.1 GCA_024762745.1 Sulfurimonas sp.
CATAGTGATGTATGACTATGAATGGGACAGACTTAGAACTTGGCTTGATCAATATGGTGCTATAAGCGAAGATATCACATCAGCAGAAGAGATCACACGCCTTGATTTGAGTGCAAAATCACTTAGAGAAATTCCAGAGAGTATAGGAGTTTTGTCTAATTTAATAATTTTAAACTTGTCGAATAATAAATTAAGTTCATTACCCGATTCGGTCAAGAACTTGTCTGTTCTTAGAAATATAGATATTCGTAGAAATAGTTTTGAAAAACTACCAGAAGTACTTGGTAAATTACCTCTACGCTCAATAAATGCGAGTGGAAATCAGTTAAAAAACCTCTCTTCTTTGGAAAATTTTAATGAGTTAAGGGTACTTGACTGTAGCTCTAATGCTATCAGGGATTTAGAGAATTTTTTACCAATAAATAATGAATTGAGAACACTTAACCTCTCTTCAAATCTTATTCAGGATATAAGCGCTTTTTTGCCTAACCTGAGTAGTCTAGAGAGATTGAACTTAAGTAATAATGTAATTACTGAAATACCACACTCTATAGAGAGCTTAGAGTCTATAGAGGAGATTGATTTCTCATCAAATAAGATAGCAAAAATAGATAACACATTTTTTGATTTAGAAGTTGAAATAGTAGATTTAAGTGCTAACAGTCTTAAAGAACTACACCTCTACTCTTTGGAATCACTTGAAGAATTAACCTTGGATGAGAATGATTTTAAAGTACTAACCATTGAAGACTATTTTGCTCCATACTTACGTGAGTTTTCTTGTGACGGATGCTCTTTAAAAGAGTTTTTACTACCACCCTCTGAATCCTTGGAACTCTTATGCTATGCATCAAATGAAATTAAAGAAATCCCAGATGAGATAGGTCAATATCATAAGCTTACTCAACTTGATATAGAAGAGAATGATATAGAAGACCTACCTGATAGTTTGGCAAATCTTGTCTATCTTCAAACTTTTTATGCTCAGGGGAATCCTTTAAACGAACATGCTAAAAAGGTTGTTGAGATACTCTCCCCAAATATCTGTGACCTCAATATGAAGTCTGGTATTACTGTGGAGCACGCAAGTCAAGATGATTTAACTCAAATGGCAGAACTACTCAGTGTTCTGTTTGCTATTGAAAAAGATTTCCATATAGATATTGATAAGCAGTTGTCAGGAATAGAGAAGTTATATCAGTTTGACGGAGCAGAACTACTTGTTGCAAAACATGAGGACTCTGTTGTAGGAATGATAACAATGCAGCGTTTAATATCGAGTGCAGAAGGTAGTTATGTAGGTCAAATAGAAGATTTAGTAGTTAAAGAAGAGTATAGAAAAATGGGTGTAGGAAGTCGTTTAGTCAATAAAATGAGAGTTATAGCTCAGGAGTATGGATACAAACGAATTCAACTTGCAGCTGATGTTGATAACTCTAATGCTTTAGCGTTTTATAGTAGACGAGGTTTTAATAAAACGAACCTGCATATATATCATTATATGGTTTAATCTGAAATATCTTATGGTTAAATTTATATAAAATTTTCATATAGAGTATTTTGTTATAATAGTGCTATAGATTTATGCGAAAAAGGAGATGTTATGTTTATTCCTAATGTAATCCATTTTACAAGTAATGTTTTCGTAAAAGAAGAGGAACCTAAAAAGAGCAGTAAAAAGGTTTCAAAAATTCATTTTAGGGAATTTGAGTCCGAAAAACGTACTAAGAAAATTTCAAAATTCCAGTTAGAGTATGGTGATCCAAATTTTGTAGATGAAAGAACTACAAGTGATAAGGTAGAGAAAAAAGAATCAACGTGAAAAGAGTTATGATACTAAGTGGAGCAGGGCTCTCAGCTGAGAGCGGAGTTCGTACTTTCAGAGACCATGATGGTCTTTGGGAGGATCATGATATCTTGAAGGTCTGTTCTACTGAGGCTTGGATTGAAGACCGAAAATTAGTAACTGATTTTTACAGTGCTCGTAGGGGTGAGCTTGAATTTAAGGAGCCAAATTATGCACATAAAGTATTCGCCAAACTTGAAAAGAAATATCGTGGAAGATTCATTCACCTTACTCAAAATATCGATGATTTAATGGAAAGAGCGGGGGCTGTGGATGTTGTACATCTTCATGGTACCTTGACTGATTTACGATGCGAAGCGTGTACAGAGACCTTTTCTGTTGCTTATAAAGCACAAGACGGTAGTGAGTCTTGCCCACACTGTGGAAATAGAAGAGTTCGTCACAACGTCGTTATGTTCGGTGAACCTGCACCAGAGTATGCACATATTCAAGAGTCTACTAGACACTCTACTCTTTTTATTGCTATTGGTACCAGTGGTACAGTAATTGATATTACTTCGATTGCAAAGGAGTTTAAGTACTCCATATTGATTGATCCAAAACGACGGGAAACTAAGAGTGTTTATGATCCAAAGTCTTATATTGATGAGTATTTTGAATATTTTATTCAGAAAAATGCAAGTGAAGCGATGGATGAAATGATAGAAATTATTAAAGAACATATGGATGATTAAATAATATAAAATTAAGGAATTTAAAATGTATACTGTATATCTTGCTGGAGAAATTCATTCAAATTGGAGAGAGGAGATAGTTACAAGCTGTAAAGAGTTTGGGATAACGTTTCTTACACCAGAACACAATCATGCAAGTAGTGATGATATAGGAAAAAATGTTGTAGGAGATCAAGGAATAAATTTCTATAATGACCATGTTAGTGCAAAAATAAACTCTATGAGAAACCATACTTTTATCAAGCAGTCAGACATTGTTGTTGTAAAGTTTGGAGAAAAGTATAAGCAGTGGAACGCAGCTTTTGATGCAGGATATGCAAATGCATTAGAAAAAAAGCTTATTGTAATTCATCCTGAAGAGTTTATTCATGCATTAAAAGAGATTGATGCTGCCGCTTCAGCAGTTGTAGAGTCTGAATTACAAGTTGTTGAGATATTAAGACATTTGACTAGAGAGTAGATACTAAGTTACTTAGTATCTACTAGAACACCCTTTTTTAAAGTTTCTAGAATTCCAATCATTATATCTGGAATGATTATCATATTTGTGCTTTCTGAAGTGATTATTATGGCTATAATAGCTATTCATATATTTATGATGTTTTCGTACATGACGTTTTTTATGTTTTCTATGTGAATCTACATAAACAACTTTATGATGGGGTCTTTCATTCTGTAAGCTGTTATTATGAGACTTTAACGTGTGAACTATTATCGCACCTGCTCCAAGACCAAGTAAAAAATTTTTTTGAGTTTTACTAAGCGCAAATAATTGGGTGACAGCTAATATACTAATTAGCACTAAGATTTTTACAGTTTTCATTTCAAACTCCTTAAAGTAAGTATGAAAAATTATAGAAAAAAATCGTGAAGTGATTGTGAAACTGTTTGAGTGTTATTGATAAGTGGGAGGGGAGAGTTATATACCATGCCAAGTCAAGCATGGTATAAAGTATTTATTTTAAGTTTTTAACGATGTTTTTAACAGCATCACTTGCATGGTTAAACGCAAGTGCAATACTACCTTGGTCAGTTACAACATCACCAATAGTGTAAAGACCTGAAACATTTGTCTCAAATGTAGCTTCATCATAAACAGGAACATCCCACTCACCAGTTTGAACACCAGAGTTTACAAGGATATCTTTTGGAGTCGTACCACCAAGTGCGTAAACAGCTCTGTCATACTCACCAGTTGAACCATCAGTAAAGTTTACTTTGATTGCTCTCTCTTCACCCTCTTCAACGCTCTCAACATCAACACCCATTTTGTTAATCATCTTACCATTGTCAAGGTATTTGTTACACATCTCAGTGTTGATCGGGTTCATACGTGTGATCTCAGCTTTACGGTAGTTAAGTGTTACAACACAATCTTCCATACCTTCCATTTCGATTAGACCATAAGCATACTCACCAGCAGTATCACCACCACCAACTACCATTACGTGCTCACCATCTTGAACTTTAGAAAGATTGAAGTTAAGAACTTGCTTTAACTCTTTAGGGAATTTATATCTTGGCTTGTTTGGTTTACCCATACGTCCAACTGAAAGGATTACATTTTTCGCTTTCATGCTCTCCATACCTTCTTTAACACCATCAGTAGCATAAACAATTGAGAAAAGACCATCTTCACCTTTTTCAACTCTTACGATTTCGTGGTTATATTCGAAGTGATCAAGTACACCAGCATTACTTAGTTTAGTGTCCATCTGAGCAATATACTCCTCTTTTGAACACTCATCAAAAGTTACATTACCAGTGAATTCAAACTTGATTCCCATCCAGTCTTTATCAACACGTTTACCTTTTTTGTAAAACTTGTGAATCATATCATTATGGTGTGGTGCTTTATCAATAACAACAATGTTTTCTATACCAGCTATTTTTGCTTCGATAGCTGCTGCCATACCACCAGGGCCTGCACCAATAATTGCAATATCTACTACTTTACTATCTTGAATCATGTTTTTCCTTCTCTAGACAAATAATTTTGATGTAATTCTAACATATTTCGAGCTAAATGTCCGAAATATTCACTAAAGAAAAAGAAGAGTGTTTCAAATATGCAAGCTATGAAAGAAAAATAGAAATAATGTAGATGTATTTAGCTTTGAATGTTTACTTTAATTTAGTTTTGTTTAAGATATAGAAGTAATATGTTACATTTTGATACACTATAGAAATAGGCTAGTATAAAATACCCAGTAAGGTTTTTATTAAACTTAGATATAATCTTTGTAGTTAGAGATTTCTCTACTCTAATATTTAAATAAAGTGAGGTTTTACACTATGGAAATTCGAATATATTTTTGCGCTGTTTTATACAATGAGGATTCTGAAATAATTCAAATATCAGATATTAAAAAAGAGGCGACTGAAGATGGAATAACGGATGTCATATCTAAAATCCAAAATTCAAAAACTACACTTTCAGCTCTCTATAAAGATGGTTGGAGATTATCACAGGTTGTTCCTTCTCATGAGACAAATGGGTATAGACTCTTTTTAGAAAGAGGTTAAGCCTTCAAGAAAGGTAAAATTATTTAATTTTACCTTTTCCTGTATCACTGTTACCTTTACGGTCTGTCCAAGTCATAATTAACTTATCACCTTTTTTGAATGTATCACCTTTAAACTGGAACTTAAAGATAGGGTTTTTAGATAAGAACTGACTCGTTGAGATATCAACAACAGTCTCTCCATTTACAGTTCCAGTAATATGAGTAATGAAGTTAGCGTCCTCTCTATTTCCTGTCTTTTTTTCTGCTTGGTTATATGTAGTCATATTGTGTTTAGCCATAGCTTTAACTTTAACTACGCCTTTTTTTAATTTTGCTTTTACTTTCATAATATTCCTTCTATTTTATATTCTCTGCTAATAGATTGTGGAGGAATTAACCTTCACATCCACCTTTAGCAACATTTAGTTTTTGAGTAGCTGAGTAAAGCTTACCATCAGTACCTTCAACGATTACTTTTACAGTACCTGGATTACCCATTTTAATCTTGATTGAGTACTCGTTAATAGAATATTTGTTTGTCTCATAAACACATACAGCAGCTTCAGGATTTGCATCTTGGAATACTGCTATTGTTTTTGCTTCAATCTTTGTACTGAAGTCGATTGGAATTGCTCCACCGTTTGCTGCAGTAGCTGTAGTACCTGAATCAAATGAAACATTTGCAGCTGAAAGTTTTACACCCTTCTCGATTGTCTCAGTTGTACCGTACATAGCTTTTATTGCATCTTCCATCTTGTGAGCAGTCCATACTGCTGGTTTAGATTTTCTGAAATCCTCTGCTCTTACACTCGCAGGTACTACTGCTAATGCTAGTGCACCTAGTGTTATATTTAAAAATTGTCTTCTTT
>JANTGV010000082.1 GCA_024762745.1 Sulfurimonas sp.
TAGAAAGAATCTATCAGAACTCTCTTTGTAAACGCGAAGAGCTCCACAACCTACAACTCTGTTATGATCTCCGTAGTGAGTATCTCCAGAGTTTTTATACTCTACTACTTCATAGTTATAGTTTTCATCTTTTGTCATATGTAGAAGAATAAGAAGTGAGTTCCATCCACAAGCAGAGGTAACAAGACCTCTCATACCTGACTCTTCATTCTTTATTATCGCGTTTATGAACTCTTGAGGACTGTTTTTTGTGAGGGCATCGAGAGTCTTTTTATCTACACTCTTCGCATCTTCATAGTCAGGATAGTGAGAGAGATCCGAGCTAAATACAAAAAGGTTTTCTTTGTCATCAAAGTAAGGTTTTAATATTTTTGAGAGCTCTATTATACTCTCCATCTTTTGTGTTGCTACAATGATAGGTACTATCTTTAAATCATCCCCATAAACAGTTTGTAAAAATGGAAGTTGAACCTCCAAAGTATGCTCTTTTGTGTGGGCATCTTTATGATAGCCAAAGAGAGGATTTTTCATTAGTTCACCTACAAGAGTAGTAGCTGTTTGTATCTCACCGAGTGGCGTTTTATAGTTACCTATGTTATAGATGGAGGCACCATCAAAACTGACATGGTGACTTGAACCAATCACAAAGATATTTTTATATTTTTTATTTAGAGTCTTGTAAGCTACAGCAGCAGTTTGGGCAGAAAAAACGTACCCTGCATGAGGAACAATGATAGCCTGCACATCTTCTTCATCGTATACTTTTGCATTTTCTAGTAAGGATTTGACCTGTGAGGCGAGTTCACTTTTATCGTTTGAGTAAAAGGTTCCGGCAACAGCACAAGCTCTTGTGGCATTTAAGTTTTCCATAGTAATCACCAGTAGAAATAGTAGAACTATTTTAATTTTTGAACACATCTAAAGTGTCTATCGTAATATTTTGCTTTTACACTGCGAGCACCCTTTTCAAAATCTATCGTCCAGTACTCATTCTCATCATCTGCAAAGCTGGTTGATGTCCAGTAGGTAGTGTTTTCAACGTACTTAAAACCATTAAGTATGGCTGGTTTATAATTATTGTAGTCAACCAAAGTTTGCAGCTCGTATATAGTTGGAAGACGAAAATCCTTATACTTCTCTATAGTTAAAAATTTACAATAGTTCTCAGCCTCTTTGTAGGTTACAAGTGCATCTTCATTTATGGGAGCATCTTGCCAAAGAAGAGAGGTTGTTGTATCTAGAATGACATCTTTTGCGTTTAGAGTTGAAAGAAGGAGCAGGGGAATGGTAAAAAGTAATGTTTTCATTTGTTTACCTTATATAGGGTCTTTACAAATTATACATCTTTTAATGTTATTAATTTCTTAGTCTGTAGCAACCCTGAGGTTGCTAGAGTTTTTAGTTCATATCTGGTTTTGGAGTTGTTGCAGTTGAAGATGGAAGCATTGGAAATATAACTGGTGCTTTTCTACCATCTAAAGCTTTCATAAACTCTGCAATAGAGTCTACATCTTTTTCTGATAACTCTTTTCCTAACTGAATTCTTCCCATTTCACTAATAGCCTCTTTTAAAGACCAGATTTTACCATTGTGGTAGTATGGTGCTGTTTGAGTAATGTTTCTTAATGTTGGAACTTTAACCATACCGTTTGCATCACCTTTGAAGTCACCTACATCTTGGTGCTTATAGGTTCCAGTGATGTTAAACGCGTTCATTGAACCACCAAGAGCAACACCAGTATGACAAGAAGCACAACCTACCTGAATAAAAGTATCAAGACCATCTTTTTGTACTTGAGTCATTGCATTTTCATCACCATTTAAAAAGTCATCATATGCAGAAGGAGTAACAAGAGTTCTCTCATAAAGACCAATAGTATCTGTAACTTTTTCAAATGTAACTTTTACATCGTTACCGTAAGCTTTTTTAAATTCACTTACATACTCAGGCATAGAATTGATAACTTTTTCAACATGCTCTTTAGTAGCAGCCATCTCTGGGTGAGCTTGTATCGGACCTTGCGCTTGTTCTTCTACATCTTTCGCACGACCATCCCAAAACTGTACATCGAAAAGTACTGCATTGTAAACTGTTGGAGCATTTACATGGTGTGGGTTTGCAGTCCATTTATGTCCTATAGATGCTTCAACACCATCGTCTCCACCTTCACCAAGATTGTGACAGAAGTTACAGCTGATAATCTGACTCTTAGAGAGTCTAGGATCAAAATAGAGCTTTTTACCAAGTTCAACTTTTGCATTTGTAATAGGGTTTTTAGGATTGTCTATTAACTTCATGAGTTCTGTTGAAGAGGCTGGAATAGGTTGAAGACCTGCGTTTTTTGCACTATCCATAAGTGATGATGCTGAGATGATTGATGCAGAGATAACTGCTAAAGAGAGAATTTTTTTCATAATGTAGCCTTATTATATAAATTAAAAGATTGTATAAATCTTATTTTCGAAAAGAATTCTAGCAGTTGTTTCTTAAAAGAAAATTATTATCTTTTAGTAAAAATTAGTTTGAAAAAGGAGTAAGATTGTGTACTTAAATAAGCTCAATAGCACTTTTAATGGCATTGATATAAGAGAGTGTTTTTGCTTCACCTTTGTAGGCTATATCAAACGCAGTACCATGGTCCACAGAAGTTCTTATGATTGGAAGGTTTAAAGATATATTGACACTCTCATCAAAATGAAGAGCTTTGAGAGGAGCCAACCCCTGGTCGTGATACATCGCAACAAAATAGTTGTAGTTTTTTCGAAAGTGAGGCGTGAATGCAATGTCTGGAACAACTGGACCGACAAACTGCTCAAAACCTATCTTTTTATTGGCACTTTTAATCGCTTTAGTTATTCTCAGCTCCTCATTTCCAAGTACACCATTATCACCTGCATGAGGATTGAGGCCTAAAACAGCTATCTGCTTTTGAGGAATAGAGTTATGCAAATCTAAAAAAAACTGTTTGAGTTTTTTGTACTGGATAGATGAAGCGACCTCTTTAAGTGGCATATGCTCTGTAAAGAGTGCTACAAACATCTCAGGACATCCAAGCATCATAATCGCATCTTTGTTAAAGTGTTGACGAAGTAGGTCTGTATGCCCTTTGTATTCAAGTCCTGCCATCATCCAAGCCTCTTTGTGAATAGGCATTGTGACAAGAGCATCAGCTTTTTTCTCTTCACACAACTTGATTGCACTTATGAAGGAGTCATAAGAGTATCTGCCTGAGTCTGCGTTTACAACTCCTGCATTTATTTCAAACTCTCCATGAACTTCGTATAGTTTGAAATCATTAGGAACTTCTTTTTTAAGAAGTTTTGCAGCTCTATTTAACAGAGCAGAGTTAATACAGTAGAGGGGAGAACATAGTTTAGAGATTTCGTCGTGAGCTTTCAGTGCTATCTCAATTCCAACACCATTTAAGTCACCGACACTAACTGCAATAGTAGGTTTCATTTATACTCTTGTAGTGAGTTTTTTCATCTCTTTTACGGCATCTGCTAAACCAGAGAAAACACTTCTTGCAATGATGCTTTGACCGATATTTAACTCAACAATCTCCTCTATTTTCATCATCTCATGAACATTGTGATAGTTAAGTCCATGTCCTGCTGCAACTTCAAGACCGATTTTATTTGCGTGTTTGGCTGCGTTTTTAATATCTTCCAGAGATTTTTCAAGTCTGCTTGAGAGTTCATAACGTGGTAGTTCATAATCTTTTACAGAGTGGTTTGAGTGAGGAAGATTTGAGTGTAACATTGCAAAAAGGTTGGCAAATGCTCCTGTGTGAAGTTCAACCATCTCAGCTCCCAACTCTTTTGACTTCTCCATCGCCTCAATGCTTGGATCAACAAAGAGTGAAACAGGGATGATAGAGTCATGAAGTAACTCTATGGCGTAAGATATCTCATCATAGTAGGTGAAGACATCGAGTCCACCCTCTGTTGTTACCTCTTCGCGCTTTTCAGGAACGAGAGTCGCACGATGCGGTTTTATATCGCTTACAATATTGAGAATATCTCTATCAATGGCACACTCTAAATTTACAGGAAGTTTTGAGTGAGCCATAATGTTTTTGACATCTAAATCTTGTATATGGCGTCTATCTTCACGAAGGTGAATTGTTATCTGGTCGGCTCCACTCTCGCAAGCTACATAAAGAGCCTGCAGTATATCTGGGTCATTGACTTGCCTTGCTTCTCTTAGCACTGCTACATGGTCTATATTAACGCCAAGTGTCATTCTACTCACTATCTTTTTCCCTCTTTTACATTGTTCATTAAAACTTTGTAGTTAAACTCTAGGTTCTCTTCCTCTATAACATCACCTATATGAACTTGAACCTTCTGTCTCTCTTTATAAGGTGCATTTTCAAAGACAGTCTCTAGTGTCTCATTAATAAATACGGGTACTATTTGGAGGTTATTTGCTTTAGCTATTTTTTCAGCACCGTTTTGAAACTCTGTAACATCTTTTCCTTTAAACCTCTCTCCCTCAGGAAACATATAGAGATTAAAGTCATCAACTTTTGAAAATGTTTTTTTGAGCATCTTGAAAAATTTCAGCATACCCTTACCGTTGTTAAGATCAACACTCATACATCCGCTGTATTTAAAGAATTTTCCATAAAAAGGATTGTCAAAAAGGTCTTGTTTTGCTACCCATGTTCCATTTTTTCTTGCAGTTGAAAAAACATGTTCCATAACCATAATATCCAAAAGAGAACGGTGGTTGATTGCGTAGAGGATTTTATCCTGTTTAGGGAGAGTGCCGACTATCTCAACCTCTATATTTAAAAATTCAAGTACTCTGTTTGAGTAGTCTTGACGGTTGATAGAGAGCTCTTTATATGCTGGTTTGAGTGTGATAAACGGATGAAAAAAAGTCTTCTTAAAAATTTTAATATATCTAAGACCCAGCTCAATCATAAATATAAATTTTCCCAATGTTTTTAGCATATAACCACCCTTTATATTTTAAAGTATGATTATATCAAAAAATTATCTGATTTTTTAGATTGAATTTGTTAGAAGTCGATTTACTTCATCTATATTAGGTGTATTTGCAAAACAGCTTCTATCACCACAAATCATAAACTCTTCATCCTCGCTTGCCTTAAGAGATACAAATGGATAGTCAAGAGTTGCAAGCTTTAGGAGAGCGTTTCTTAGGTTCTCTGCGTTTGATTTGATGACTCTATCTCCTTTTAAGTATCTAAAAACCTGTGTGAGCATATAGGGAAAATAGATAGGTTTTCGTCCCATTTCATAGGAGTTATACTCCATAGTCTTAAACGCAAAGTGAGCGTACTTTTCATCTTCAAGCAGTGTTGAGAGTGAGATAAGTACATCTATCATAATACTTACCGAACTTGTATAGGTGTTATCTGATGTTTCAGCCTTTGTTATAAACTCTCCAACACTAAAGTTCCAATTCCCTTTCTCATAAAACTTTTCCAAAGCAGTATTAGCTAATCTCTGTGCATTTATTAGATATAGTTCATCAGAAGTGTGCTTATATGCGTTTAGAAGTGCTTGTGAAAGGAAAGCATAGTCTTCTAGAAAAGCTTCTACCTTTGGTGCCTTATGTATGAGTGTTGTATGGTAGAGTTTTCCATCTAGAAACATTGTTTTAAGAAGTGCATCAAGATTTTTTGTAGCAATTAGAGTATATTTATTATCAACCGTACCAAGTGTGTATAGGGAACTAATCATCATACTTGACCATGATACTTGTACTTTTTTATCTATAAATGGGTACTCTCTATTTTGTCTGAGTCTTTGCAGTACTGGTTTAACTTCAGCGAACCACGCAGGAACTATACCATCTTCAAACCTGATGATACTCTTACCTTCAAAGTTTCCAT
>JANTGV010000083.1 GCA_024762745.1 Sulfurimonas sp.
AAACTTATTGTAACTATTATTTTAAATCTTCCGCTAGTGGTTACGGTGATCCAATATTAATTGATAGTAATATAATGGAATATCAATATAAAGAATTACAATTAAATACCGAAGAGAGAACAAGAGCTTATCTTGAGTACAATCAGAATTTAAGTGCTGGAGTTTATCGTGCAGTGTATGGGCTAAGAGCAAAAGCCCTATGTGATTTTAATGTAACAGAACTACTAAAGAATTAATAATGAAAAAAGAAATTTTCTCCTATTCCATCTCTTCGAAGATAGAATACATAGCAAATTAACGCATTTTAAACATAAATAAGCCTAATACCAAACTCTTTAACCTAATATAATTATAGGGATGATATAATCGCGGTTAAATTTAAATTACTTATATAATAAAAGTGAGAAAATGCAAAGAGTTGAAGCGGAAATAGCCAGATTAATACAAGAGTGTGATTATGATGAGGTGGAACGTCTTTTTGGTATGTTAAGTGGTGGTAAACGCTTACGTGCAAAGTTGATTTTAAAAATAGCCGACTCTCATGAAAAAGCTCCTCTCTTAGCAGCTATTGTAGAACTTATACATGCTGCTAGCCTCCTTCATGATGATGTTATTGATGATGCCATGACAAGACGTGGAGTTGCATCTGTAAATGCTACTGATGGTTCAAAAACAGCTGTTATGCTTGGGGATATTTTATACTCTAAAGCTTTTACTGAACTCGTCGAGTTTGATAGAGATGTAGCACAGACTATTTCATCTTCTGTTACCGCACTTTCCAAGGGTGAGATGATGGATGTAAAGATGGCGGAAGAGTTCAACTATGATGAGAAGAAGTATCTTGACATGCTCTATTTAAAAACTGCTACACTTATAGAAGCCGCTGCAAAAGCGAGTGCTCTTTTAGTGGGTAAAGATGCAGACAAACATGCTCTATATGGAAGAAACCTTGGACTCTCTTTTCAAATAATAGATGATATTTTAGATATTACGGCAGATGAAGCTACACTTGGAAAACCTGCCATGAACGACTATGTGGAAGGTAAATGTACACTTCCCTATATATATCTTTATGAAGAGTTAGATGAATCCGAGAAGCAAAAATTAGTTTCACTTCATGCTAAAAAAATAACTCAAGATGAGACGTTTTGGATAAAAGAGGTGATGGAGAGACACGGTAGTGTTGCAAAGTCATTTCAACTGGCTCAGAAACTATCAAATGAAGCACAAGAAGTTTTAAAAGATGATGTCGAACTTGTTGCTATTTTAGAAACTATGATAAAAAGAAGTTACTGATGCACTATTTAAATGTAAGTTTTTCACATAAAAACGCCTCTTTAGATATGAGAGAAAAGTTAACATATCCAAATGATAAGAGTGTTAATGGGTGTTTGACAAAAATAAATGTTTCTCCTTCAATTAATGAAACAATCCTAATCTCTACATGTAATAGAATGGAGATATTTTGTAGCTGTAAAGATATTGTTGAAGCTAAAAAGCATATTTTTAATATGTTAAGTGAGCGTTCCGGTATAGCTATACCAGAACTTGAAAAGCATGCTGATGTTTATGATGACTCAACAGCAATTCATCATGTCTTCTCAGTTGCATCTTCTCTTGACTCCATGGTTATTGGTGAAACACAGATAGCAGGACAACTTAAAGATGCATTTAGATTCTCTTATGATAAAAACCATTGTGGGAAAAAAATAGCACGTGCAATGAGAGCTGCGTTTAAGTGTGCTGCAAAAGTAAGAAATGCGACGGATATTAGTTCCAATCCTGTCTCGGTAGCAAGTGTAGCTGTGTCAAAGTTAAAATCAGTTTTAGATGACGTAAGTGGAAAAAAAACACTTATTATTGGTGTTGGTGAGATGAGTGAAATAACAGCTAAACATATGGTATCTCATGGTGCAGACGTTTATATTATGAATCGTACAAAACAAAAAGCAGAGACACTTGCAGAAGATTGTGGTGCAAAAGTAATTGAGTATGGACAACTAGACAGTGCCGTTAATGAATTTGAGATTCTATTTACCGCAACATCTTCTAATACTCCTATTATTATGAATGATATTATAGAGAAGTGTGACTTTGAGAGATACTGGTTTGATTTAGCTGTTCCACGTGATATCTCTTATTCAGATATAGAAGGAATCAATCTTTTTGTTGTTGATGATTTAAATGAGATAGTAGATGAAAATAAGGGTCTTCGTGAACAGGAAGCAAGAAAAGCTCATGCTATTGTCGGTCGTAGTGTTGTTGAATTTTTTGAGTGGCTTGATACCTTAAATGTAGAACCGATGATAAAAGATATTTATCTTAAAGCTTATAAGGCAGCAGAAGTTGAAGCTACAAGGGCGATTGAGAGTGGTTATATACCAAAAGAGTATGCTGATGAGGCAAAAAAACTGGCAGAACAGGCACTAAAAAGATTTTTGCACAATATGACAGCAAAAATGAGAGAGGTCTCTCATGAGCCAAAAGCAGATAGTATGTCTGGCGTTATGCAGATGTTATCCAATAGTGAAAAAGATGAAATTCCAGATAGATTTAAAGAGGTTGTAAAGTGAGAAGAAGTAGAGCGTTTATTCCAACAAGCAAAGAGGCACCATCTGATGCAACTTTAGCCAGTCACATTTATCTTTCTCGTGCTGGATTTATTTCGCAAGTGGCAAGTGGTCTTTATAACTATATGCCTTTAGCAAAGCGTGTTATTAAAAAGATTGAGAATGTTATAAATGAAGAGATGAACAGAGCTGAGGCACAAGAGGTTGAACTTAGTTTTGTAACTCCAGCAGATTTGTGGGCAGAGAGTGGTCGTATAGAGAAGTTCGGAAAAGAGCTGTTGCGTTTTAAAGATAGAAAAGAGAACCTGTTTGTTTTAGGGCCAACTCATGAAGAGATGATGGTTGATATGGTTCGTAATCGTGTAACATCATATAAGCAGTTGCCACTTAACCTTTATCAGATAAAAACAAAGTTTCGTGATGAAGCAAGACCGCGTTTTGGTTTGATGCGTGGACGTGAATTTATTATGAAAGATGGATATAGTTTTCACTCATCTACTGAGGATTTAGATAGAGAGTTTGATGCTATGGAAGCCGCGTATAAGAGAATTCTAACTCGTCTAGGATTAGATTTTAGAGTTGTTGAAGCAGATAGTGGAGCTATTGGTGGGAGTGGTTCTAAAGAGCTTATGGTAATTGCTGATAGTGGAGAAGATACGATAGCAGTATGTTCTAAGTGTGAATATGGTGCAAATATCGAAGCAGCAACTCGTTCAGGTCGCTCAACAACAGCTGATGTTCCAGAGATGTCTTTTGATAAAGTACTGACACCAAATATAAAGAGTATTGAGGATTTAGCAGAGTTCTTTAAGGTAGACCCTTATTATACTATTAAGTGTGTAGCAAAAAAGGTTATTTATGAGGAGGAGAGTGAAATTGTACTTTTCTTCCTTCGTGGATGTGATAATCTTCAAGAGGTAAAAGCGATAAACGCAACTGATGCACTGGATATTGTTGATGTCACTGAAGAAGAGCTTCAAGAAATTGGTTTAGTTCCAGGATTTATCGGTCCACTTGAACAAGATAAAGCAAAACATGTAATGGACAAAGATTTAGTTGATGCTATACGAATGGTATGTGGTGCTAATGAAGCAGATAATCACTATGTAAATGTTGATATGTCAGTCCTTGGTCAAGCTTATTATGCAGATATTGCAGAGGTAAATGAAGGTGATATCTGCCCTAATTGTGACGGAACTCTAACATTTACTAAGGGTATAGAGGTAGGGCATATATTTAAACTGGGCACTACTTACTCTGAAGCTCTAAAAGCTGAATATTTAGATGAAAATGGGAAAACGCAGCCATTTATTATGGGAACATATGGAATGGGTGTATCGCGTTTAGTTGCTTCTGTAATAGAACAGCATCACGATGAGAGTGGATGTATCTGGACTAAAGAGACAGCTCCATATATGGTGAATATTATGATCTCTAACATTAAGGACGATGCACAAGTTGCTCTTGGAGAGGAGTTATACTCAAAACTTCAAGATGCTAATGTGGAAGTTATGCTTGATGATAGAAAAGATAGGTTCGGCTTTAAGATGAAGGATGCAGAACTTATCGGGTTTCCATATACTGTAGTAGTTGGGAAAGAGCTTGTTAACGGTAGTGTTCAGATTTTTAATCGTGCTACTAAAGAGAAGACAACTGTAAATACAGATGAAATTTATGAAAAAGTTATGGAACTTTTATAAATGGTCTATTTTTTAGTTTATCTGTTTCTAGAGGTTTTAATATCTGTTAGTATTTCATCTAGTATAGGTGGGTTAGCTACATTTTTTGAAATACTTTTGAGTGCCTTTATAGGTATCTCGATTTTAGTAAACTTTAGAAAAACATTGGTTGAGAACCTCACAGCGGTATCCTACGACTGTATAGATTTACAACAGTTTCAAAGTTTAAATCTTTTTACTCTCATTGGTGCAATATTTTTAATTGTTCCTGGTTTTTTAACCGATATTTTAGGTGTGGTGATGCAGTTTAGTGTTATAACAAGCATGTTTGTTAACCGTTATAATGTAAAATCAGGTAACTGTAAAACAAATAGAGAAGAAAATTTTACACAAAATAGTATACAAAAGGATTCGGATGTCATTGATGTTGAAATTATTAACGATAACAACTCTATCAAGTAGCCTACTTTTCGCAGTTTCTACGAGTGAAAAAGTAGAGGAATTTTTAGAAGAGCAGTTTAGCGGAAATAGAGGTTTAAGTTCTATAAATGTTGAAGTTGTAGAGACTATAAAGCTTGATAATCTCAAAGATTGGAATGCTTATATTGTAAGTGTTCAAGCAGATATGAAACAGCAGAACAAGAGTAGAAAAATAAAGCAAAGAATGATCTGGTTCTCAAATGGAAACGCAATTACTAGAGAACTCACAGACCTTGCCAGTGGCGAGAGTTATGTTGATATAGTAAAACCTGACTTTAAACCCTCTCAGTATAAAAAAGAGAACCTGATTTATGGTAATGCTGATGCGAAACATAGAGTCGCTATTTTTTCAGATCCATTATGTCCGTTCTGTAGAGGTTTTGTTCCTAAAGCTATAAACAGCATGAAAAAAGATCCTGAAAAATTTGCTGTTTATTACTATCACTTTCCTTTAGAGAGAATCCATCCTGCAGCAGTTACACTTGTTCAAGCAGCAGTTGCAGCGGAGCTACAAGGTAAAAAAGATGTTGTGTTAAACCTTTATAAGGTGGACGTTAAGCCAAGAGAGAAAGATCCAAAAAAGATATTAGCTGCGTTTAACAAGAGTATGAATACTAATCTTAAACTTTCAGATTTAAGTACAAAAAAAGTGTTAGAACATTTAAACAGTGATATGGATATTGCAGAAAACCTCATGGTTGGTGGCACGCCTACCCTCTATTTTGATGATAAGATCGATAGAACAAAAAGAAAATTTGAGAAAGTTAAGTAGTGAATGGATAAATTAATAATAGCAACAAGAGTTTCTGACTTAGCACTTTGGCAAGCATACCACATAAAGGAGAGAGTAGAAGCATCTTTTCCTGAAATAAGTGTAGAATTAAATAAAATAGTCAGTAATGGTGACAAAGTCTTAGATAAACCACTCGCTTTAATAGGTGGAAAGGGTCACTTTACAAAAGAGCTAGAGGATGCAATGCTAAATGGTGAGGCACATCTTGCAGTTCACTCTTTGAAAGATGTACCAACTTATATACCGGAAGGTTTAGAGTTGGCTGCTGTAACACAGAGACAGGACCAGAGTGATGTT
>JANTGV010000084.1 GCA_024762745.1 Sulfurimonas sp.
TAAAATCTATATAATTTCGGCTCAGTTACAAAGCGTAACTATTTAACTTAAGTGGCCCCGTCGTCTAGCGGTTAGGATCCATGGTTTTCATCCATGTTACAGGAGTTCGATTCTCCTCGGGGTCACCACTTATAAACACCTATTATAAAAACTTTCAAATAAATATTATTACTTTTACTCCAAAAATTATTTTTTGCATATTGTCATATTTTCATGCCCTACTCTATAAAAAAGATACTCTTATATCATGGATTTTAATAAACTAAACGCAGACCTCTATCAACTCTCGGCAAACTATCGCTTCTCAAGAGATCCTGGAGAGTTTGAGCGTGGCTATATAAAAATATCGGACTGGTTAGCTGACTTATGCTTCCATTTTGAACAGAGACGAAAAACTCAAGAACTGTCAGATGAAAGTGAGTTTAAAGAGATTGTAGAGAGCTATAGAGTGAAGATTAAAGAGCTTGAGCCTAGTGAGTATCGTGATGGATTACTCAAGGCTATTAATGAAGTTTGACTATTTTAACTTCTGGGCTACTAGCTGGTTAACTACTTGAGGGTTTGCTTTTCCTCCAGTAGCTTTGAGCACTTGCCCGACAAAGAAACCTAAGAGCTTCGTGTTTCCGCCTTTAAATTTCTCAACATTGTCAGGATTTTTAGCGATGATGTCATCAATAATAGGTGCGATAACAGCAGGGTCACTTATTTGTACAAGCCCTTTTGCCTCAACGATTGTTACAGGATTCTCTCCAGATCTTGCCATCTCTTCAAATACCTGTTTAGCAATTTTGTTTGAAATAGTCTTATCATCAACCATTTCAACCAACTCAGCAATTTGCACAGCACTGAATTTAAGTTCATTCAGCTCTTTCTCTTTTAACTCTCTTGCTACTTCATTGGAGACAAGGTTTGCAAGTGCTATAGGTGAGTTAAGAGATGCTAAGGCTTCTTCGTAAAAAGTGGATAGTTTCGTATCTCTGGCTAAAATATCAGCAACCATATCATTTAATTTTAGCTCGTTGGTGTACTTGTCAAAAAGTGCCTGTTCGGCTTTAGTCATAGGTACAACTTCACCATCTATCTGTACTTTCTTCTCTTGAGGCTTCGGTGTGCTCTCAGGTGCTTTTTTCTTTTTAGAGTAAGAGTCTTTAAGACCTACAATCTTATTAAACACTGGCTTCTCGTCTGTGTAGTCAACAGGATCAGCGTAAAAATAGCCCTGTCTTTCAAACTGAAATCTCTCATCAGGTTTTTCAGTGATAACGGCAGGCTCAATAAGAGCGTTTTGTATAACTTTTAAGGAATCAGCGTTCAAATCTTCCATCCCCTCCGGCATTTGGGATGAATAGAGTCTGTCATAGAGTCTTACCTCTACCTCTTTTGCACTCTTTGCATCAACCCACTGGATAGCACTTTTTACTTTGATACCACTCGTATCGGAACCACTTTTTGAAGCAGGGTTATACTCTGCAATAATCTCTGTTATATTACCATCAGCATCTTTTACTATCTCTTTACAGGTAATAATATAAGCATGCTTTAGACGTACAGGCTGTTCAGGTGTCAGACGGAAGTAACCTTTTGAAGGATTTTCCATAAAGTCATCACGTTCGATGTAAACTGTTTTTGAAAAAGGAATTTTTCTTGACTCCTCTTTGGGTACATCATCAGGGTAGTAAGAAGCAGTAAGCTCCTCACTTCCCTCATAGTTTTCAATAGTAACTTTAAGTGGGTCAAACACAGACATAACACGAGGTACTTTGGTGTTTAAGTCATCTCTGATACAAAACTCTAACTGCGCTACATCTACCATTGAGTTTGCTTTTGCAATCCCTATCTGGTTACAAAAATTTAAAATAGATTCAGGCGTATACCCACGTCTTCTGTAACCTGCAATAGTCGGCATACGCGGGTCATCCCAACCTGTAACTTTTTCATCTTCAACCAGCTCTAATAGCTTTCTTTTACTCATAACCGTGTAGTTGATACTAAGGCGTGCAAACTCATACTGGTAAGGTCTTGGTGTGTTTAGACCAAGTGTCTCAAGAACCCAGTCGTAGATAGCACGGTTGTTTTCAAACTCTAAGGTACAGAACGAATGCGTAATCCCTTCGATATAGTCAGAGAGGCAGTGGGCAAAATCATACATTGGATAGATACACCACTCGTTACCAGTTCTGTGATGTTCAGCATGTCTAATACGGTATAAAAGGGGGTCACGCAGCTGCATGTTTGGTGCTGACATATCAATTTTTGCTCTTAGAACATGCTCGCCATCTTTAAACTCACCCGCTCTCATTTTTTCAAAAAGTGCCAAGTTCTCCTCTATAGTTCTATCGGCATATTTACTGCGTTTTCCAGCCTCAGTGACAGTTCCGCGAAGTTCACGCATCTCCTCTTCATCCACACTGTCTACATAGGCCTTACCCATTTTAATAAGCTGCACGGCATAGTCGTAAATCTCCGGGAAATAGTTTGAGGTGTAACGAACACCGTTCTCCCACTTAAAACCTAACCACTCTACAGCATCTTTAAGGGCTTCAACATACTTTGTTTCCTCTTTGGTCGGATTTGTATCATCCATTCTAAGGTTACAGTGACCTTTATAGTCTGATGCAATACCAAAATTTATAACGATAGATTTAGCGTGTCCAATGTGTGGAAAGCCATTTGGCTCTGGCGGAAACCTTGTCACAACCTCTTTATACTTGCCTGATTTTAGGTCCTCTTCAACTATTGTACGTAAAAAATCTTTGCTCTCACTCATTATTATCAAACCTTTTGATTGTAAAACTTATATAAGAGCTGTATTTTATCTAATTTGAGCTTATAGCATCTACATCTTCTTTTTAATCAAAAATTTGTTAGAATCACAAAAATATTTTTTCAGGAATTTTAATGCTTAGATTTGCACCTAGTCCAACAGGTGATATGACTATAAACGACCTCAGGGTTGCCCTATTTAACTACATTGTGTCACAACAAAAAAATGAAGATTTCATCGTCCGTATAGAAGATACAGAGAAAGAGAAAAACATAGAAGGTAAAGATAACGAAATCCTTGATACTTTAGCTCTATTTGGAATTGAATACTCACAAGTTATTCATCAGAGCCAAAATGTCCGATTTCACTCCGCTATGGCTCTTCAACTTATGCATGAAAAGCAGGCATTCAGCTGTTTTTGCTCCTCTGACTGGCTAGAGAAAAAGCGTCAGGAAGCTCAAGAAGCTAAAAAGGATTATAGTTACGATGATGCGTGTAGAAATCTTCCTGCAGAGCTTGTCATAGATAACACAAACCCTTTTACTATTAGAATTAAGAGGCCAGACAATCCCCTGGTTATTAAAGATGTAATCCAAGGCAACACAAGCTTTGAGCCTGACAAGGTGGATAGTTTTGTAATAATGAATCAGGATAAAACTCCTACTCCCAACTTCGCTTCAGCAGTTGATGATATGCTAAATGACATCTCTCTTGTAATTCGAACTAAAGAGCAAATGAGCGATACGCCAAAACAAGAGCACATCAGAAATTCACTGGATTACGCTAAAAAAATAGAGTACGCTCATCTACCTGCTATCTTAAATAATAGTGGGGATATACCGAGTGTAAAATCTCTTTTAGCAGAGGGGTATCTTCCAGAGGCTATTACTAACTATTTAATGGTTATAGCCAATGAACCTTCTCAAGAGCTATTTAATATGAAAGATACAATAGAGTGGTTTAAGCTGGAAAACATCTCTAAAGATCCCGTTTATTTTGATATAGGGACCTTAAAAGAAATAAACAAAAGACATCTCCAAGCCATGGATGCTAAAGAACTTTCACGTTATGTCGGTTTTGCCGATGCGGAGATTGGTGAGCTTGCACGTATTTATTTAGAAGAAGTACAAACAACAAAAGAGCTTAAAACTAAAATAGCTCCTATTTTTGCGCCAAGAAATATTCCTGAAAAGTTCAAAGAGCAGACAGAACATGTGGCAAGCATTATAAAAGCGTCACCCTACTTTGATCAGTATAATGATTTCAAAAATTATCTCATCAAAGAGTCTGCTCTTGAAGAACAAGATCTTGTAATACCATTGCGTTTATTACTTACAAACGCAGAAAATGGTCCAGATATTGCTGAAGTCTACAAACATCTAAAAAACTATTTAGGAGAAATTGTTAAATGAGTATGATAATAGAAGTTATTCAAGGTCTTGGCGGAATTTTTATAGGTTTAATAAATATCTACATCTGGGTAGTTATAATTACAGCGCTTTTGAGCTTTGTTAATCCAGACCCTTACAACCCAATTGTTCAGTTTTTACATAGAATTACCAATCCAGCATATTCAGCTCTTCGCAGGTTTATCAGAACTGATTTCAATGGGTTAGATTTAGCTCCACTGATTATAATCATAGGTTTACAGGTAGTAATCGTCGTGCTTAGTTCACTCCTAAACGCACTGTAAACTTTAGTATGCTTAAGCATCTTTTTTTAACTCTTTTTATCTCAGTATCTGCACTTGCTGAGATAACACTTCAACAACTCTCAGAAAAACCACAATGTCGAGCAAAAGACTTTTTAATATGGCAGTTTTTAAAGCAAGATATCACACCCCTAGAGGCTGAACAAGCCTATGCTCAATCCACGGGTAAGAATTATAAGCTTAAAAGAGAGTATCTTAAAAAAGTAGAAACAGAAAAACCTGATTACAAGCAAAAATGCAGAAAGAAAAAAGATCTGTTCTCCATTAAAGATAAAGAGTGTTTTCAACTGGCTCTTAGTTCATACAAAACACTTAAAATGTCAAATGAAGAGAGAGTAAGATTATTAAAAAAAGTTGATTCTCCAAGCTTCGTAGAACTCCTGAAAATTCAAAATGAGCCCTACTCTGCATCATCCTACAAGAAATATTCTCCTGATGTAGTACTAAAAATGTTTATACAGACCACCTCTTCTCATAGAAGAAAAAATTTAAATATAGAACTTGATAAAGAGTTTATAAACTACCTCGCTTCCTCAAAAAAAATGTCTCAATTTATTAAAATTGCCATAAAAGATGAAAAGCTTGATAAGCTTCAAAAATCTATTTTAAATATAAACCCTAAAAATTTAAGTGCGCACGACAACTTTAAAGTTGCACTTCATCAGTTAAAACATGGCAATAAAATGGCTGCTATAGAGCACTTAAATAAAACCTATGCAAAAGCAAAGTACCGTATTGATAAAGACAAAGCGACTTTTTGGCTTTATAAAGTCTCACAAGATAAAAAATATCTCAAGAAGCTACTTCTAAGTAAAGATATAAATATTTATACCCTCTACGCACATGAGATAATGGATAAGGATGTACAGAACTACTACTCCTCACTGGAGATAGAACCATCCTCTATAGATGTTAACTTACAAGACCCTTTTGAGTGGGATGCTTTACTTAACAAAATAAGAACTACTCCTAAAGAAGAACTTCTCAACCTAGCTACAGAGTACAAACAAGAATCTATGCTTCCAGTACAGTCGATGATAATACAAAAAGCTCACTCACACCAGATGCATGGCTACATTATGCCTTACGATAAATATCTTCAAGATATAGAAAAAGATGACAAAGCACTTGTATACGCGATTATGCGCCAAGAGAGTGCGTTTGTACCAGCAGCACTCTCAAGATCATTTGCACTTGGGCTCATGCAGATGATGCCCTTTTTAGTTAAAGCTATGAGCAAAGATATGAAAGAGAATATTCAATATGAAGATATGTTCGAACCAGAAACGAATATAAAATATGCACTTAAACACTTAGAGTGGATGAAAAAATCCC
>JANTGV010000085.1 GCA_024762745.1 Sulfurimonas sp.
TATATCTTTATTGGTTTGTATAAACTTTGCGTTTACTCTGATAAGAAGCTCTTCTGGAAAAAAAGGTTTTTTAATATAGTCATCAGCACCGACCTCAAAGCCTTTTGTAATAGAGTTCAAATCTACAAGGGCACTAATAAATATTGCAGGGGTCTTATCATCTGCATCTCTAAGGCTTTGTAAAAGGTCCAATCCATTTATATCTGGAACATTAATGTCAAATATGTACAAATCATACTTAATCTCATATGAAGCATCTACAGCGCCATCACCACTATCAACTAAATCTACCTCATAACCGTGAGACTCTAAAAGCTCTTTTAGCGTCTCCCCAAGCTCATAGTCATCTTCAAGTAGTAGTATCCTCTTTTTCAAATCTTATGCCTTTAAAACAGGAAGCCTAAGCGCAGAGAGAGGTAATTATCACTTGCAGTATCACTCAATCCATAAGAGTAACTAGCAGTAAGAAATCTCTCTTGGTCAATAGTATAATAACTATAGACTGTAGCTGTCTCTACATCTTCAAGGCCTCTGTAAATACTATCACTCACACTATAAGAGGCACTCATGTAGAGTTTATTACTAAGATTATAGCCCAAACCTGCGTTTAAAGCATTGGTATTCTGGTACCTAATATCACCTATATCATCATCATTCACTAAAGTAAGTGCATAACCGCCAAAAATATTCATATCTTCATGAGTATAGCTTAGATTCACTGAAGCTGTATAGTCCATATTGTTATTATCAAGTTCAGTATCATAAGTCGGTAAAATAATTCCTGCACTCAAAGATATGGAGAGGTTATTTACACTGTTTAGTCTGTATGAACCACCTAAGTAGGAGTCATAAAGGCCACTGTCACTATAATCATCAGCATCAGTTTTAAAGTATGAGGTTGACGCTTGAAGTGAAAACTGCTTGTAGTAATAATCAACCTGCAAAGAACTTGCAAATGTATCTGTTGCATCTAAAGTGTTGAAATCTGAATCCGAGTAACTCACTCCAACTATCACATCATACCTGTGAGGAGAGACTAGACTTTCCTTGCTACAACCATTTATATCAACCAAATCTGTAAAAAGAGTGTTTGGACATTTATCAAAGGCATCATCAACACCATCCATGTCATTATCTATGTAAGCGTGTAAATTTATTGTTAATAGAGTTGTTATAGCGAGAAGTATTTTTTTCATATGTTCTCCTAATTAAAGTCGCCGCAGAGGCGACTTATTTATATAAGGTTTTAGTGAGTTGGTATCGTTATGATTTTGTTTTCAGCACCGTTTCCACCACCAATTCTACTATTCACAGTAGCTCCTGTACTATTTATAAAGTCATGAGCAGCTTGACTACCCATCTGCTTCTGATTCATCTGCTGAGTACGAACCATCTCACCTGTAGCTTCAGCTTGATTTATTCTAAGCTGTTTTCTCTCTTGAGCCTGAGTTTTAGTCATCTCGCCAGTAGCCTGCATCTTCTCTTGCATTTTAGCAACAGCCTCTTGACGCTGCTCTTGGTTCATAGTCATAAGTTGCTGTTTGAACTCATTCATAAGCTGAACTCTCTCTTGAGCCGGTGCATTTTGAATTTTTTCAATCTGTGCATCAATTGTAGCATCAGCAGCTAAAGCCATTGTTAATGTTCCTGCTAGTAGTAGCGTTGTTGTCATTTTTTTCATTTTCTTTTCCTTTGTTTTGATGTTGGTATTGTCCCATACTACTGTTAGCAAAGAGTTAGTGCTCTCTTTTGAAGTACTCTTGTGTTAAAAAGTAAACTACAAAACTCCATAAAACTATACTGCTTCCTATAGCAACTAATCCAGCGTGCTCTCCCATATGTACCAAAGATTTAGGGTTTACATCTATAGCATTAAATATATAATCAAGTCCTAAACCAAAGAGCAGACTCCCTACTGTTATACTTCCCAAGTAAATATAAAGAGCACGTGAGCCCAACATCTTTTTCACTACACCAATAGTCACCGTATTTGTAGCAGGTCCCGCACTTAAAAAGACAAACGCAGCTCCTGCACTTACCCCACTAAGCATTAAACCTGCAGCAATCGGTAAAGAAGATGTTGCACAGACATACATAGGAACTGCAATAGCTATTACTATTATATATGAGAGCCACGAATACTCAACTAAAATATCACTCAGGTTTTGAGGAATCGCTACAGTTATAAGTGCCCCGATTATCAAACCCCAAAAGAGAGGTTTCGCTATATCACCTAAAAGTGTGAAAAAAGCATAATGTAAAGCTTTAGCAAGAGAGAACGGAAGTTTTTTCTCCCCATCTTTCAAGCTAGATGAGCAACAGCTAGAAAACTCTTGAGTCTTGGAATCTAGAGAAAAGTCATTTGGCCTTACAAAAGATGTTTGAGAGTTTTCGACAACCGAAAACGCAGGTTTTTTATCTTCAACACTCTTGTCAAAAATATTAGTCAGAACTCCTGCCACCATAGCTATTATCATAGAAGTAATGACTCTGTATATTGTAAACACCCAACCAAACATTCCATAGGTGGCTAAAATAGAGTCCACTCCAGTTATAGGTGTAGAGATTAAAAAAGAGAGAGTTGCACCCTTACTCGCACCACTTTTTTTAATACTTGTAGCAAGTGGGATAACCCCGCAAGAACAGACAGGAAGAGGAATTCCAAATATAGTTGACTTAATTACTGAACCTATACTCTCTCTACCTAGATGCTTTGTCACAATAGTCTCTGGAATTAACTCATGTAGAACACCCGCAAAAACAAGTCCAAAAAGTATGTAGGGAGCCATAGCATTACTAAGATCTATAAGCGCTTCAAAAAATAGAGTTAAATATTCCAAGGCTACTCCTTATATCCTTAGATTGTATTATTATAAAATAATATAAAATTGAGAGAGAGAAATTAAGATGAACTTGTAAGATTAAAGCAGTTGTTTAACGACTAGTATTTTACCTACTAGTCGTTAATACTATTTAGTTAGTTTCAGTTTTTGTGAAAACTTCTGTAACTAAATGTTTTGCAGCATCACTAGCCGCTTTATCTAAGAAACCATCAGCTGCTTCAAGGAACTGACCGTTTGCACCTTTTTGCATGTAATACACTTTATATGTTGTACTCACACCACTTAGACCTGAAATATCATATGTTAATGTATATGTCTCTGTCTCGTTTGGACTTAGACGTGTGTCATTTGCTACCATATTTGAGTCAAATCCTGGTCTAACAACAAATACAGCAGGAGTACTTGAATTACCATCTAAGTCATATTTTTTACCTGTCTCATGTCCATAGATACGTGTAAATTTCTGAGTAGCATTAGAGTCAACGATAGCTGCATTAAATGCTAAACCAGTAGTTACACCACTAGTAACAGTTTGAGATTTCACTGTTGCATCAACACCAGGTATTGGAACTTTACCAACACCACTATCACTATAAAATCTTTGTGAACTTACACTACTACCATCAAGATCATCCACTTTACCTGGGAAATCTAATGCAGCATTTCCTGCATCCACTACTGTTACTGTAGCAGGTTGTGAACTATGGAGTGTTTTCCCTTGTAATGGCGTTATACTGTTTTCTATAGTACCAAATGTCGAAGTACCATTCATTGTATCTGGTACCAACATATTACCATTACCATCTGTAACAATTACACGAGTCAGTGCTCTTCTCATAGGGTGCGCACCCGGGAACATATGCGCTGTTTTATTTGTAAAAGTTGTTGTAACTGTTAGCGTACTGCCACTTACACTTGTTGTTACATCTGCATTAAACCCACTCTGAATTTTCGCTGTAGCACTCGTTTTATGTCCTGTTTTACTTGCACCTAAAAATGCATGTGAATTTAACCATTTTGCTGCCACTGGATTATCTTCACCATAAGCATCTGGATCCTCTGGATCAAAATGACCAGTTAGGGCTGGATTATCTGCCAGAGTCCACAATTTGTCTGGACGTGCCCACTGATGAAGTACGGTTCCATCTATTCGCTCCATATGACACTTTTGACATTTTGGAGATGTATCAGTATCACCTGTAGGTGTATCACTTCCTGTTGTCACTGCCATCTGTGTCGAACACAGTTCCATAAAGTGACCTGCTCCCTCTTCACCGGCTGGTACTGCTGCTCCTGCTGAACGCTGGTGACATGAAAGACAAAGCGATTTCCCACTCGCACCAAAATGATTATTTGTATCTACATCATAATGAGGGTTTACATGGGCCGTTCTATTTGTCTCATCACTCTCATTCTCATTTGATATACCTGTCACACCATATGGTCCATAGAATGGTCCACCAGTAAAGTGAACTTTGCCATCTGTTCCATTTTTATCCTTAGCAACCATCGTATAACGTCCATCAACGGCTCTTGCAGATGTATCTGTCGCGTCTGTTTGTGTTACAGCATAATTAGCTGGCTTCTCTGGTCCCCATAGTCTAAAGAACTTGTTCATATCACCATCAGTAGCATTCTTATCATATCCCAAATTAAGTCCTAAAGCAGCTTTAAGAGGTCCATGTGGTCCTACACGCATATCTTTTTTAAGTGTATATGAGTCTCCCTCTTGCATCATTCTAGGTGTCTCTACACTATGACAAAACGCACAGTTAATACCTTCACGATTTGCTTCATGTCCGATTTGGAATGTTGCTTTATATATCTTATCTTGTTGCGCATTTGCTGCAATAACAGCAATCTCTCCGTTAGGATTATTTACTTCATGCTCAGCTTTTAATGCAGCAAGAAGTGTTGCATCAACATTCGTTGCATCTTGTACTTCACTTACTGTAACTTTTACATCACCTGCATAGTAAGCACCAGGAGCATGACACTTGACACATGTCTGTGCAGCACCACTAAACATATTTTTAGTTCCAACTCCAACTTCAACCTGCTGATATAGCACACCATCATCTGTTGTACCAAGATCTCCATCACTATTAGGATGTTGTCCAATTTTCGCTAAGTGTGTGCGTAAAAAGTCTTGAAATTTAGACTGAAAAATTGGATCTGTCCACGATTTTCCATGCATAGAGTCTTTCCAAGTATCATAAAGTTCATTATGACAGTTTTGACACTTCTTATCTGCACTGTCAAAAAGCGTACTTCCATATCCTGTACCTGTATGGTACTCAGCTGCTGCTGCAGACATCTCTGAAGATCTTACTTCACCTTTGTAGTCTATATAGTGTATAGTCTCCCCTACAATAGTCTGGTCACCCAAAGATTTTGTATCATCATCTGCCGCTGCTGCAATAATCGTCTCTTCAACATGCTCTCTAGCCTCTTCTACAGTAACAGCTTCAGGTGTAAGTCCTTCAGCTTCTAAAGCATCTATCAGCTCCTCTATACCATTTAATTTTCCACTAGTAGCATTTATCTCTACTGAAGTTGCACCATCAAGCCAAAGAGCAAGTTGCTCTTTTACTGTAGGTGTAATACTTATCCCATTGCTTGCATTCCCATCTGCATCAATAGATTGAAGCAGTGTTATGACTTTATCATCTGTCTCAACAAACTTCTGTCCATCTTTAAAACCAGATTGCGCTCTTAGGATTAAATCACCAATCTTGAACGTAACCGTATCCCCATCTTCGAACTCAAACGCTCCCTCTGCGTTTGTTTCTCCAGAAAGAAATCTTCCATTGCTGTATTCGACTCCTTCAACAGCAGAATCTAAATAGTAAGCAGTTGACGGTGAACTAGAGTCGCTATCACTACATGCTGAAAAACCAACACTTAACATTGAAGCCAATGCTACAGAAGTTAAAATTTTTGTATATTTCAT
>JANTGV010000086.1 GCA_024762745.1 Sulfurimonas sp.
ACAATGTCACGAGTGAGTTCAAACATTTTTGAACTTCCCTCTATCATAATATTTTTATAATTGTCTATTTTTGAAAAGTTATTATCAATGAATAGTTCTCTTCTTTCAACATTAAAAAGAGGTATGGTTCTATCAAAATCTTTTTGTTGTGAAAGTATTAAAATATCTGGTGCCCTTCCATTTACTAGTCTAGCATCAAGTGTTGGTCTATCTTCTCTTACAGTATTGCCACCAATGACAAGCAGGTCACACACATCTCTCATGGCGTGAACATTTTGACGTGACTCTTTTGAGCTAATAATACCACTATCAGTAGTTGCGTTTAATCGCTGTGCCCACTTGAAAAATATAAACTTATCATTCAAAGATTTATTGAATGGGAACAAAAGGTCATCACACTCTTTTTTTAGTAATTCACTATAAACAGTGCAACTATTCATATTCAAAATCATATTTCCAGCTTTCGCTTCTGGGTTTGAATCATAACTTCCTATATAGACTTCTCTAATTCCCAAATCACTAATAAGTCTGGCACAAGATGGAGTCTTTCCAGTATGTGAACAGGGTTCTAGTGTAGTATAGATTGTACAGTTATGAAATATATTATTGTGATTACTTTGTAAGTGTGAATGTATATCTGCTGAGTCTTCAAGTGCTAAAATATAAGAGTCATCTGTAAGTTTGTAGTAGGCTGCTTTTAATGCGTTTACTTCTGCATGAGGAGCACCAGCTCTGTGGTGTGCTTCGACTGCTAACACCTCTCCACTTGCTCCAACCACTGTACAGCCAACTGCTGGGTTTGGATAGGTTAAGCCTTGATACTTCCAAGCCTCATTAAGGGCTAGAGTCATATAAAAGCTATTGTCTATTACCATTCAAAATATGTTCTAGCTTTATTAATATCATTGAACTCTACTTCTACAAGTTCATCTTCTGTTTGAATAAAGATTTTAGAGCCTTCAACTTTTTCTAAAACACCTCTAAACTTATCTTTAGCAGAAGTAACTATGGCAACTTTTTCACCAGTAGATTTTTTAAAGTGATCAAGTTTAGTGAGGTTTCTCTCAACTCCTGCAGTTCCAACTTCTAGTCGATAATCTCCTGAAACTGGAGGCGTTACATCTAAAAGTGGGGATATCAAATGAGTTAGTTCCACACATTTATCAAGACTAACACCACCGCGTTTGCCTTCAACTATTTCTGTTGAAATAACACTAACACGGTAAATAGTCTCATCATTTTCACTTACAATAACAGTGTCGTAAAGTTCCAAATCAACCGATTTTACAAGTGAATTAATATCGCTTTCAAGACTCATCGTTTTTATCCTTTGAAATGCGTTTAAACAGTTCTTCTATATTTTTTGATTTCTCTAGCTGTTCATCAAACTCAAAAGTAAATTTCGGACAACGATACCAACCCTGATCTTTAAGGCAGTAGGTCTCTACAAGGGGACGAGCTTTTCTTAAGAGTTTCAGATAGTCGCGTTTCTCCTGTTCAGAGTACTCATTTGGATTTATATAGACCTTTGCATCACTCTTACCACGAGAACATTTAACTTCAAGTACATCTAAATCGTGAAGTCTCTTATCATTTAAAGAACCTAAAGCCTCTGGAATTAACTCTTGGAGAAGAGACTCTGTTCTTTTGAGCTTGATTTGTGCTTCTGTCATTTATAGAGAAACTTTTTGCTCAACTTTCTTGAAAGTTTCAAGTATATCACCAGGTATAACATCATCGTAACCACTGATAACAACACCACACTCATAACCGTTACCAATCTCTTCAACATCATCTTTAAAGCGTTTAAGTGAAGTAAGTTCACCCTCAAAGTGAACAACACCATCACGAATAACACGAACCATACCACCACGGATAAGTCTTCCATCAACAACAAGGGAACCAGCAACAACACCTTTAGGTATTTTAAATACTTCTTTAACTTCTGCCTGACCAGTATTCTCTTCAGTATATTTTGGAGCCATCATACCAGTAAGCATACCAGTGATATCATCAATTAGTTGGTAGATAATTGAGTATGTTTTAATCTCAACACCTTTTTGTTTTGCACTCGCTTTAACTGCACCAGTTGGACGAACATTAAATCCAAGAAGAACACAGTTTTCAGAGTTATTAACAAGCTCAACATCATTCTCAGTAATTCCACCAACACCAGAAGAGATAATGTTAACTTTAACTTCATCATTTCTAAGTTCTGAGAGTGAAGACTTAATAGCTTCTAGAGTACCGTGAACATCTGTCTTAAGTACAATTTTAAGAGATTTCAATTTACCCTCTGCAATCATTGCAGTCATATCTTCTAAGTTTGACTTCGTAGAGATAGAGAGCTCTTTATGTCTATCATATTCATGACGCTTAAGAGCAAACTCTTTTGCCTCTTTATCAGAATTCATAGCCATCATAATCTCACCAGAAGCCGGAACTTCATTAAGACCTGCAATTACTGCTGTGTGAGATGGTAAAAGTTTTTTAACTTGTTTACCATGCTCATCAATCATCGCTTTTACACGACCATATGCTGCACCACAAACTACATTATCACCAACTTTCAAAGTACCATTTTGAACAATTACTGTAGCAACTGGACCACGACCCTTCTCTAAAGAAGACTCAATAACAGCAGCTTTTGCCATAGTGTTTTCATTTGCTTTTAGTTCTAATATCTCAGCTGTTGTAAGAATATTTTCAAGTAGGTCATCAATACCCAAACCAGATTTTGCAGATACAGGAACAAATTCTATATCTCCACCCCAATCTACAGGATTAATACCATGTTCAGCCATTTGACCTTTTACCATATCTGGTTGTGCAGTCTCTTTATCCATTTTATTTAATGCTACTATAATTGGAGCACCTGACTCTTTTGCAAGTTTAATAACTTCAAGAGTTTGAGGTTTCACACCATCATCAGCAGCAACAACAATAATAATTATGTCCGTAATCTCTGTACCTTTTTCACGCATATGGCTAAACGCAGCGTGACCCGGAGTATCTATAAACGTAATAGGCTTACCATGTTGTTCAATCGTATATGCACCTATATGTTGTGTAATTCCACCAGCTTCACCATCAGTGACTTTTGCTTCACGGATTGCATCAAGCAGTGATGTCTTACCGTGATCAACATGCCCCATTATAGTGATAACAGGTGCACGCTCTGTAGCATCAGGATCTATTTCAATATCTTCTTCTTGATGTGTAAACTCATCTTTAGGGTCGATGATTGTCACTTCTACGCCGAACTCTTCAGAAAGAATCTCAATCTCATCATTTCCTAAGAAGTCATTTTTTGTCATCATCATTCCGAGATCAAATAAAACTTTGATAATATCTGACATTGGACGTTTTAGGGCTTCAGCAAACTCATAAACACGAATATCTTCTGGTATCTCTACATGAGTAATGATCTCTTCTTCTTGAGATGCTTTTTTGTATTTTTTCTTCACATCTTTACGAACTTTTCTACCACGTGGAGCCTGTTTTTTATTTGCGTTTCTACCTGCTGGTTTTGGAGCTCTAGGTTTTCTTGGCTCTTCAACTGGTAGTGGGGCTCTCTCTGTAGCATTTAAATCCAGAAGTGTTACCTGATCATCCATATCCATTGACACTTCTGCCATAGAACCACCAAAGATATCTAGTTTAGTACCTTGATCTTGTTTTTTAGCAGCTGCATTAGCCTGTTTAGATTTTTTCTTTTTAGCAAGTTCTTCTAAAACCTCTGCACTCATTTTTCCATATGAAGAGACAGTTGCTTGTTTTTGAGGCAAGTCATAACTCTCTTCAACTTTAGGTTTCTTCTTTTTAACAATTTTAAGACCAGTTTTTTTAATTGCTGGTCTTATAGCTGGTTGAACAACCTTTAGAGGACTCTTAGACTCTGTTTTAGGAGCTTCTGTCTCTATAGATTCTTCAACTTCAACAGGAGTCTCAGCTTTCACCTCTTCATCTATAGAAGTTTCCACTTGCTTCTCAACTTCCTCTGAAACAGTCTCTTTAGCCACTTCTTTGACTTCTTTTGCAGGGGATTCTTCTTTTTTAGGAGTATCACTTTTAGCTTTAACAGTTTTAGGTTTAGTTACAGGAGCAGACTTTTCCTCTTCACCATTCATAATATAGTTAGCAATATTTTCCGCTTCTTCCATAGTAACTTTACTCTGTGCAGCCTTTACTTCGATACCCATACTTTTTGCTTTTTCTAAAACGTCTTTAGAAGCAATTCCAAGCTCGTCTGCAATCTCTTTAACGCTAACTTTATCTGTCATCAGTGATGATCTCCTTTAGTTTGTTCATAAGTTTGTCTTTCTCACCACTTCTACACTGGCGCATAAGTGATTTTGAGAGTTTCCTCTCTTCTACTAGACAGTTTTTACACAAATAAAAACTTCTACCTCTCCCTCTAAAAAGATCTATATTCCCATCAACACATTGAAGTCGAAGTAGATTAGACTGAATATCTCTTTCCCTGCAAGAGATACACATTCTATGAGGTATTTTAAAAATTTCCGCCATTATACCTAAATCTTGCTTTATTTAATAGACCTTATCGCTCTATTATCAGCCCATTATTATCAAAGTCCAAAATTTTCACTTCAAAGTCTGGAAACTTTTGATTAAATTTATTAGCAATCATAGCTGAGTCATCATCATATACTAATGAAAAAAATGTTGATCCGCTCCCTGAAAGTGTACTCATAAGTGCTCCACTCTCATAAGCAACTTTTTGAACAGCAAACAGTTCAGGAAGTGTTTTCATCCTTGCTTTTTGATGGAATCTATCTTGAGTTGCAAGTTTTAACATCTCCCAATCTTCATTAAAAAATGCAGCTACAGTTAGTGCTGTATGTGAAAGATTATAAACAGCGTTCTCTTTTGAGTAAGATTTTGGCAAGAGCGTTCGTCCTCTTGCAGTATTCATCTGCTTATTTGGTATCACCACTACTGCTTTTAAATAGTCAGGAAGATGTTTTCTTTGAGAAAAAACCTTATTTTTTTCAACTGTTGCTGCATTAAATCCACCCATTACCGCAGGGGTAATATTATCTGGATGAGATTCATATACAAGAGCATGGTTCAATATACGGCGCTTTGAGACTCTAATCCCAGCTGCTTCATGCGCACTAGCAATCGCACTTACTATAACTGCTGAAGAGCTTCCAAGTCCTCTAGACATTGGTATTTGATTATAAAATGTAAACTTAAAATTCTGCTTTTTTTTAGTTAATCGCGAATAGTGGTCATTGAAAATACTAACAAAAAGATTATTCCCTTTAAGTCTAGGATTATTTTCACCCTCTCCCTTAATACTTACACTGAAGAATTTAGATTGATGAAACTCTACACGGTTTCTAAGATCAACTGCTAATCCAAGAGAGTCAAAGCCTGGTCCAAGATTTGCACTAGTTGCTGGTACACTTACTGTCAATAATATTTCCTATCCAACAGCCCCTATCATATAAAGTGGCGTTGTGTTTGTAGTAAACTCATTATAATCCAGTACATCTGGAAGCTCAAAATTCGCTTCTGGTACTATTTCTAACTTTTGAGTTTTTATTTCTGACGAAATTTTAACAAAACATAACTTTCCAATCGCTTTTATTGGAGTATTATTATTAAATTTAAATGCATCTGTTGCAAAAAGAGGTATATTTTTTAAAACACTCATAGACTTTAAAAATATATAAGCCACTTTTATTGCCATAAAACTTCCAGGGCCATTTGCAAAAAAGAGTCTACTTATTGTGTATTTTTTTTGTAGTTGCGAAAAAATAACAGG
>JANTGV010000087.1 GCA_024762745.1 Sulfurimonas sp.
CAGAGAACTCGGTAAGTGGTCATACCCACTTAGGTATGTTGGACAGGCACCATTTTTCTTTTATATTTTGCATATTCCTATCTTACATATTGCAGGAGTAGCTTTAGCACTATTTACTTTTGGTGATGCAGATTGGTTATTCAGGGCCGTTTTAGGTCCAACCCCACAAGAGTATAGCTACGGATATGAACTTTTACCTACATATATAGCATGGGTCGGAGTTGTTGTTTTACTCTATTTGCCATCCCGTTGGTTTGCACAATTAAAAACAAGACGCAAGGATTGGTGGCTTAGTTATTTATAACTTATATAATTTTAAAGTGATATAATGACTTAAAGGGGTTGTTATGCGAACTTTTAGTACCCAGTTTACAAACAAAGGCCTACTCTCAAGTTTTATAACTGTGCACGCCATCTCTGAATGTAAAAATACTCTTGTACAGGTTTTTAGTGGTATTATTGATGAAGAGGAGAGTGTCGCTTTGTCCTCTTTCATTAAAGAGCTACTTCCAGATGCAGATATAATCGGTACGACAACGAGTGGAGAAGTGTGTAACGGTAAAATATTTGAAGAGACTGTGACGATCTCTTTTAGCCTGTTTGATACTACGGTAGTGAAGTCAGGCTTTTACCCTCTCGATGAAAAGGTAGAGATAGACAGACTCTCAAATGAGCTTTTAGAAAACAATACAAAAGCGATAGTCATCTTTAGTGACGGGCTTAAGAGTAATGCGGAACAACTCTTAAAAGATATATATACTCTAAGACCAGACGTAGTCATAGCAGGTGGTCGTGCTGGAGATAATATCCTTTTTGAAAAGACTTATGTCTTTAACGAAGATTGCAGTAGTGAAAACGGCTGTGTTATTGCTAGTTTGAGTGGAGATGACCTGCTTGTTAATAGTGATTATATTTTGAATTGGACCCCAATTGGTACAGATATGACCGTTACAAAAGTAAAAGGTAACATTCTCTACGAACTTGATGGCATACCTGTTTTTGATGTATATAAAAAGTATTTGGGTGAGAGTGTAATGGATGACTTCCCTGAATCCTCTTTAGAGTTTCCTTTAATTATCAAAAAAGATCATCTTTATGTTGCTAGGGATTCCCTAATGAAGACAGATGATGATGCAATTATATATGCAGGGAATTTTGAGGTCGGTGACAGTGTGCGTTTTAGTTTTGGTAATATTGAAGATATTACAGATGAGACCTATGAGTATTTTGATAAGTTTAAAACACTACCGGCGGAGTCAATATATGTTTACTCTTGCACAGCAAGAAAATCTCTAATGGGAGTCAAACTTGAAGATGAGATGAATGTACTTGCATCACTTGCTCCAACTTCAGGCTTTTTCACCTATGGTGAGTTTTTTCATACGGAGAATATTATAGAACTTTTAAATGTTACTACAACATTTTTAGCACTCTCTGAATCTTCGAAAATTAAAGATAGAACTCTTAAAATATCCTCTCCAAAAGAGTTCGATAGTGTTAAAAAGGTTCTGACTCACCTCATTAAAGTAGCGACAGAGGAGTTAGAACATATCTCAACGCATGACCCTTTAACCACTTTGTATAACAGGACAGAGTATATCAAACGTCTATCTTTAAAGATAAAAGGTGCTGAGCGTTATAACGAATATTTTGGGTTGATGCTCATTGATATCGATTACTTTAAACTTATAAATGATAACTATGGGCACGTTGTTGGCGACAGGGTCTTAAAACAATTAGCAGAAGTATTAAAAGAGAATGTAAGAGAGGATGATTTAGTTGCAAGATGGGGTGGTGAAGAGTTTGTTATCATTGTAAACTATGCAACTGTTAACGTTTTAGAAAAACTTGCAAAAAAACTTCAAAAAAAGATAGCAGAGATAGATTTTAACCCCGTTCAAAAATTAACTGTATCCTTTGGCTTTTCTGTTTATATGGAAGGAGATACAGAGGATAGCTTGTTTAAAAGGGTAGATAATGCACTCTACTCTGCAAAAAGCAGTGGCAGAAACTGTTATGTGGTAGGGTGATGTTTCTTTATAAAAAACAGATTATGATATAATAGGTTAATTAGAGTAGAAAATTAGGAGGATGTTATGGAAGTTTCAAGTCAGACAAACCCTTATCAGACTATGAATATGCAGCAAAAAGCTGTGACTACTCCAGTTGAGCCAAAAGAGCCGACGTATAGTAATGAGGATATTTATGAGGCGAGTCAGGGTAACCTTATCCGTAATGATGGTGAGATTGTACTGACACCTCAGGGAGAGAACAATGTTGCTAATGCAAAAGCAGATAATGTAGCAGAGGCTGAGGCTCAAACGCAAGCAAAGCAAGACCAAAGAAGAGAAAATGGTGTTGACTACATAGCACAGCAGTCTAAGCAGTCACAGATTGAAATCTATCTCTCTGTTGCAACTGATAGTGATGTCTCGATAGGCAATGATACACAAAGTGTGATAGAGTCGCTTCGTGATGTACAAAAACAGAACAGTACGGTTGAAGCGTATGCAACTTATAAAGAGAACCAAAAGGATCCAGTGGATATATTTGCTAGAGGATTAGCTGGCTAAGGAGGATATTATGAATGTAAGTAGCTATATATTCCAATCACCTTATTCAAATCAGGTACAGATAGGTCGCCCGGATCCAAATGCACCAAAAGAAGATAATTCAATCCAAACTGCTTCAAAAGCTCCTGCAGCTACAAATAAAACAGTTCAAGAGGCACAAGCTTTTCAAACAAGTCAGGTTAACGATGTAAAACCTACTGTTGAGTCTGCACAGCTTTTGGATGTTTACGCTTAGTGAGTAACTACTCCGTTCTAGTAGTTATATCTATCCCTTTCTCTTTAAGGGCATTACCTATTTCGACAATTCTGTTTTTATATTTTTCAGACTGCATGAAACCCTCATAGGCATCTAGCTCTTTGTCTTGTACTTTTTGTGCAAGTGTATCCATCTTTAGTAATACTTCTTGTAGTTCTGATTCTAAATCTTCTACTGTATCAGTCACTCTAAATCCTCTTTTATTTTTTCTAGTATCCAGGGCCACTCACCGTATCCGCTATCTGCGTTTATATGCCCTGCGTTTTCTAAAACCTTCATCTCAATCCCAAGTGAAGCTTGTAGCTCTTTTGCTTCATCGATACCCATATATGGATCATCTGTTGAACTTATGAGTAGTGCCTCATCAGCATGGGGGTTTTTTGGCATCTCCAGAGGAAAAAAGCTCTCTAGCTCTGCTATTTTACACTCTATGCTTGGCGGAGCTACAAGGTAGAGTTTTTTTACCTTTTGAATTGCATTTGTATTGCACAGATGGAACCAGAGTGTATTTGCAAGTGAGTGACAGATAACAATATCCGGTCGAAAATCATCGAGGTGTTCTAGTAACTCCTCTTTCCAGTTTGCAAAGTTTGGGAAATCATAGTTGCTAAACTTTAAAAAACTGACAGTTCCATAATCTTTTGCTAACTCACCAGCTAACCAGCTCTGCCAGTGCGGGTAATCACTTCCCTCCCAACCGTGAAGTAGTAAAACTTTTTTATTCATGATTCTACCAATCCTTTAAAATTTTTAAGAGTGAAAAGTTTGAGATTTTCACCTTTAAGAGCTTTGAGTTCACTTGAGTATCCCGTTTTTGAAAAGAGAACAAATATATCAGCTTCTATCTTTGCACTTGAACATAACTCCTGAAGTCGTGTAAGCTCACTTTTTTTTATTTTAGAATTTGTATATTTACACAGTCCGACTACAGTTTTTCCAGATGCAGTTTTTGCATATATATCAAACTCTATATTATTATCCCAATAGCTTGAAATTTCAGTGATTTTATCCTCTTTGAAGCTGCGTTTTAAGACTTCATGTGAGAGCTGTGTAAATGGCAAGTGAATAAATTCCGCTGATCTGTTTGCAAATCTCTGGCGAATCTCTTTATAGTCACCATCACGGATTCCTTTAAAAATAGGTGAGACAAAGGCAAACCAAAATCTTAAAAAGGGGGAAGTAAAGTAAAGTTTATTGGAAACACTTTCATTCTCGCTCCAAGAGGTAAAGGTGTTTTTAGGTTTTTTAAGTTTTATGATACCGGTTTCACAGAGTTCCTTGACTGCATTTTCACCAACTTCCTTAGAGACATTTGCACGCTTAAAAGCTGTGTGAGTACGTCCATCACCCATTGCAACACCGCTTAAGATAGAGTGATAAAGAGGCATACCTTCTGTTAGTTCAGTTACATCATTACGGATATAGCTAAAGTCTGGAAGAATGAGGTTTTCAATAAGTTCCATAGTCGGTTTTGAAGTATCCATATCACCCCAACCCACACCGCCAAATACAGCGAATTTTTCTAACGCATTTTCCAATGTGCTAGGTTTATACTCTTTGTAAAATGACTGAAATTGCTCTAATAGAGTCTCTTTGCTTAAGATGATGGCTTTGCCTTAGAATATAGTATATGAAATTATACAGGCTTTTTACTATAATGGCATAAAAATTTTACATTGGAGTCTATTATGTTAAGCGGACAAGAGAGAAAAAATATAAAACATGGGCAGAGTGTGGCTATAGTTTTAAAGCAAGACCAAGAGACAGGTTACCTGACAGATGGGATTGTACGAGACATTTTGACGAAATCTCCAAAACATCCTCATGGAATAAAGGTGCGTTTAATGAGTGGAGAAGTGGGTCGGGTGAAAGAGATTTACTAATTACACAAAGAGTGCACACTTTATATGTACAATTGCTTTAGAATTTGAACTTTAAAAGGATAAAAAATGAAAAAGTCAAGCTTAACAGCACTATTGATTGGTGCAGGATTATTTATAGCTATGGGAGCAACATCTCTTAGCGCAGAGGGAATGAAGTGCGGTGCTGGCAAGTGTGGAAAAGCAATGGAGAAGCCAGCAGGTAAATGTGGTGGAGATAAGGCCGGTAAGTGCGGTGATGCTAAAAAAGCAGCTAAATGCGGTAAAGATATGAAGTCTTCAAAATGTGGTGGTGAGAAAAAAGCTCCTAATAATGCCCCAAAATGTGGTGCTGGTAAGTGTAGTTGATTTTTATTTCACCTCTGTTTTAAACGTTGAGGCAGAGGCCTCTCGTTTATAAGACATATTCTAAACTTCGTTCTATCAACCATTTCCCTTTCCTTTCGACTTTTTACACATTAACTACACAAATGACAGCTACAATTTGAGTATATAGATTGAGGAGTCTGTTATGTTGTTTAAAAATATATATATGGAATTTTCTCGCTTAAGTGAGTATGGACAATCACTAGCACTGCTTTTTGCAAGACTAACCATAGCATACGGCTTTTATGAACCGGCTATGATGAAATGGAAAGATATAGGTTCTGTTGCCCAGTGGTTTGGTTCAATGGGTATTCCATTTCCGACACTAAATGCTTATATGGCGGCTACTGCAGAGATAGCAGGGGTTGTCTTGCTTACTTTAGGTTTACTTACAAGAGCTATCTCTATCCCTCTTATTGTGGTTATGATAGTTGCTATTATAACAGTGCATCTTCCAAATGGTTTTTCAGCAGGGAACAACGGTTTTGAGATACCGTTTTACTATATGATTTTTCTACTGATATTTTTAACGCAGGGAGCTGGTAAATTCTCTTTAGACAGATTTATTTTTGGTGAAAAAGAGTAGGCTTAGAGCATGGAAGCTCTGCTGAATTTTACGAACAAGGTAGGTGAGTATAACTTTCCTATTTTGATGTTTTTACTGCAGTCGTTTTTTGTTCTCTTTGTAGTTATATCTATACTCCTTTTTATATATGAC
>JANTGV010000088.1 GCA_024762745.1 Sulfurimonas sp.
TTGTTTGATTTAAAAAAATATTCATCAGCAAATATCAAAAATGATATTTTATCTGGTTTGGTTGTGGCTGTTGCATTAGTACCTGAGGCTATTGCATTTAGTTTTATTGCTGGTGTAAGCCCCATCGTTGGCCTTTATGCTGCGTTTATCATAGGACTTATCACATCACTTATTGGTGGTAAACCAGGAATGATTTCTGGGGCCACTGGAAGTGTCGCTGTTGTTATGATAGGTTTAATGCTTGAAGCAAACGCAAAACTATCAGCTGCAGGTATGGTTGGTGAAGAGTTATATATCAACGCTCTAAACTATCTTCTTTTAGCAACTATCATCGCCGGTCTCATTCAGGTTGCATTTGGGCTTTTTAAACTTGGAAAGTTCATTCGTTTAGTACCACAACCAGCTCTGTATGGATTTGTAAATGGTCTCGCTATTGTTATAGCTATGGCACAGTTTAAGTTCTTTGAAGGAGAAGGTATCACAATGTACATCATTGTTGGGGTTACGATGCTCATCATGTACTTACTTCCTAAGTTTACAAAAGTAGTACCATCTGGACTTGTAGCAATTGTACTTTTAACATTAATTGTCTATATTATGCAGATTGATACTATTACTGTCGGTTCACTTGCTAACCTAAGTGAATTCAAAGGGCAACTTCCTCAACTTATTATTCCCGATACACTCTTTAGTATGGATGCTATTCTTATGGTTCTTCCTTATGCAGTTATCATGGCTCTAGTTGGTCTTATTGAGTCTCTATTAACACTTGCTGTTTTAGATGAAATGAGTGGGACAAGAGGAAGTGGAAACAAAGAGTGTGTCGCTTTAGGTTGTGGAAATATTACAAGTGGATTCTTTGGAGGAATGGCCGGTTGTGCTATGATTGGTCAGAGTATCATCAACTATACATCTGGAGGTCTAGGGCGTCTGTCATCTTTTGTTGCTGCTGTTGGTCTGCTTCTACTTGTAGTCTCGATGACAGATGTTTTAAATACTATTCCTGTTGGTGTACTTGTTGGAATTATGTTCATGGTGAGTATAGGAACATTTGAGTGGTCAAGTTTTTCTCATCTTAAACATATGCCACGTTCAGATGTTTTTGTTATGATTGTTGTAACTATCATTACAGTAGTAGAGGACTTAGCAGTAGCGGTGATTGCAGGTGTGATAATCTCTGCTTTAGTATTTGCTTGGAAACATGCACGTATATGGGCTAAAACACATACAGAGGATGATGGAACAAAAGTTTACTCTCTTGAGGGTCCTCTTTTCTTTGGAAGTGCTACAACTTTTTCAGACAACTTCAGTGTAGACCAAGATCCACCTCGTGTAGTTATCGACTTTAAAAACGCAAGAGTTCTGGACTTCTCTGGTGTTGAAGCTATTGATACAATAGTAAAAAAATATCAAGACGCAGGAAAGAACATACTACTCCGTCATCTCTCAGCTGATTGTAAAGCTATCTTAAAACACGCTGGTCCACACTGCTCTTACGAAGAGGATGATCCAACTTACAAAGTTGCTATTAACTATTAAAACTAGTTGAGAGTAACTTTTACAAAACTCTCCGGCCTAACAGATCTATACTTGGGCATACTTTGACCCACACTTGCATTTATGTAAGTTGGGTCTGCTATCACATAATTTTTTCTACCTGCTCTGACACTATCACCTTTTAAGGGAATATAGAGTGCTGTCGCCATATGATCTCTATATTTAACACCTACTACACTATAACCAAAAAGCTCTTTTACAAGGTAAGAAAAAAGTACTGCCCTATCTTCACAATCTGATTTTTCAAAGTAGAGTGTCTCCTGTGCAAACATAACTTTCTCACGACCAAACTGCGTTTGATCTATTTCATACATAAAAGCATTTTGTACAAAGCTTAATACGAAGTTTAGAGCCACACTAGCCTTCATACCATCAATATGTTCTTTAATATCTCTGGCTATTTGAACATAACTCACCTTATCTAGTGGTGCATTGAAGAAAGTCTCATAATCTGCTTGTGGATAAGTCGCCATAAAGTCCAAAAGATTTTTATTATAATTGTAAGTAGTAGTAAAAAGTTTTCCATTACTTTCAAACTTTAAAATCTTACTGCCTATACTACTGTTAAACTTTGGAAGCTCTTTTAGTGAGAGGTCTATTGCTTTAGTTGCCTCTGGATAACTTTTTTCGTATGAGTAGAGTCTTCCCAACCTACTCTTGGCATAATGAGAGAGTACATAAAACTTCTTACCTGAAAAGGTAAAGCTAGGCGTTGAATATATACTCTTCTTACTATAGTACATAAGAGTTATCTCTCTTTGTGCAATCCCGACTTTTACATCATAACCAAGTTTATTAAAAAGAAACCATGCAAATAATTTTGCTTCATTTTGATTTTCATAAAGCTCTTGCGAGAGTTTTGTTACAAGCAGATAGAGCGCCCAGTCATTTAAAACCATAGACTCTTTTATATTTTTCAGAGAATTTACTATACCCTCGTACTCACTTGTTGCAGCCATTTTGAAAAAGTTTGCTATTCCTTCTTGATTTTCAGGAAAGAACTTTGCATTTTTTACACTTTTCTCAATAAAGAAATCTAAACGAGTCCCAAAAAAATCTAAACTTGCATCTGCTTTTTTATCTGACACAAGCGCTATTTTTGCTTTTTGATTCCCCTCTTTTGCAAGAGGTTCGATTTTTATATTTACTTCCGGACCAACACCTTTAACTTCTGAAATATGAGCAGGCTCAATACTTTTTGGTTTAGGCTCTTTATAAAGAGCAGGAGTCATCTGAGACTTATACTCTTCAAACTGCTTTTTTAAGTAGTTATTGAAAACTTTGTCTCTTTTGTCTTTATAGTCGGTAAACGCCTCAGTCTGAACACGTTTAAAGTCTTTAAAACTCTCAGCAGAAGTTATAGAAGTAAAAAGTAAAAATATTAGACTAAAATGGCCAAATAGCCTGAATAGCTTTAGTTCCCCATCCTTGTTTCGTCGCACGGTCCATATCTCCCTCTGTTTTATAAAGAATTTTCGCTTCACTCATTTTTGATGAATCTATATTATTATACTGGTCTATATCATATGGACGGATAACTCCGCTAATCTGAATAACCTGTTTTTGATCATCTATAAGAATCTCTCTCTTACCTGATATGAAATAATTTCCATTACTCAGTATTTTAACTATTCGAGCGGAGATTGTAGTTGTAAAACTAGCATCCTTACTGGAACTACCAGCCCCCTCGAATGAACTAGTAGAGTCACTTTCAAACCCTATGCTTGAAAACCCATTGAGTCTATCTGCAACACTAGTTACCGTCGAGTTAGCCCCCGTAGAAGTGAATGCACCACCACCAAGAGCTGAACTATCTGTTTTAGATAAGGATTTAGCACCAGTGTTTGAACTCTTAGCAGCTTCAGAAATGGCAACGGTAACTATATCATTTACATGCATAGCTTTATGGTCTGAAAATAGAGGATTGTCTCCCTGTCCAAAAATACTACCTGTAGATACAAAATCTTGACTCTCCTCTTGTGCTGGCATCTGTTCAACATAAGGAGGTGGCTCAAAGTCAATCTCTGGATCTGTCAAATGTGCAGTACATCCACTCAAAAAAAATAGAGAGTAAAGAAGTGCCAAAGTCGTAAGTAATATTTTTTTCATTAAGATCTCTTTGATAGTAGTATATGTTTAGCTATAATTCTAGCAATTTCAGTTCCATAAATAAGGATATACTTAATGTCACTACGCGAAACAATTAACCAAGATGTAAAAGAGGCTATGAAAGCTAAAGATACAAAAAAACGCGATGCTCTTCGTCTTTTAACAAGTGCTTTTAAACAGATAGAAGTTGATGAAAGAAAAGAGTTAAACGATGATGATGTAATCAAAATTATTCAAACACAGGTTAAACGCAGAAATGATGCTGCTAACCAGTACAAAGAAGCGGGACGTGATGATTTAATGCAAGTTGAGCTTGATGAGATTGCGTTTTACGAAGTATATTTACCAGCTCAACTGAGTGATGATGAACTTACTTCTGAGCTTCAAACTATTATCTCTAAAGTCGGGGCGTCTTCACCGAAAGATATGGGTAAAGTTATGGGAATGGCTTCTAAGGCTTTAGCTGGACGTGCTGATGGAAAACGTATCAGTGAGTGTGTAAAAACTCTTTTAAAATAAAAATAATAATAACAACTTTTTTATATATTGATATGCACTTGAGGGTTAAAGTCACCAATAAATATCTACAAGACGTTCACTGAGCTACAAAAAGTTGTTATTACTTTAATACTTTTTAAAATTAATGTGTTTCTAGGTACTATCCCTTTTTTAATTTCTTTTTTAAATCTACCATAAGTTTATAGGCATCCTTATCACCCTTTTCTGAAGCCATTTTGTACCAATAAAGAGCTTTATCATGATTAATCTTTGTTCCTGTTCCAAATTTATAATAATCTCCTAACTCCTTCTGGGCATGTGTACTCCCATTTTTTGCAGCTTTTTCACACCATTGGAATGATAAGGAGTCATCTTTTGGAATTCCTTCGTTTAAACGATACAAAACACTTAAATCATAATAGGCCATTATATTCCTTTGTGCAGCAGCCTTTTTTAGCCAATACATCGACTTTCTATGGTTTTTTTCTATTTTTCTATGTCCCCATAAGTAGTAGTGTCCCACATTATACTGTGCTCTATAATCCCCCTGTTCTGCTGCTTTTAAATACCATTTAAAAGCTTGTTTATCATCTTCTTTTTCTTCATACATATAACCAGTTGTATACTCTTTAGTGTCATTGTCATACGGCGGAAAACCTTTTACACTATAGGGTCCTGATGGTTTTTCTTCTAATGCATTATAAACACGGAAAACAGTCTCCAGATGCCAAAACATTGCATCTTTATAGTTTTTTGTTGTGTAGTATTCACCATAGTCATAATTATTAGCTAACCTATATTGAACACTTACATCTCCCTTTTGTGCTGCTTTAACATACCGCTGGAATGCCTTTTTATAATCTTCTTCAATACCATCATCTTCATAAGAAATTTTACCATCTGTATAGGCAGGACTATCGCTATCATATTCTGCAACCTTTTCATACCACCTCTCTGCCTCTTTCCTATTTTTTGCAATACCAATGCCGTTATAATAAAAGTATGCTGTATTGTATTGTGCTACGGAATCACCTTGTTTTGCTGCTTCAAGGAACCAATATGCGGCTTGCCTGTCATCTCTTCTTACTCCATCACCTTTTTTATAAAGATTTCCTAATCTCAACTGTGAATATAAATCACCCTGACTTGCTGCTTTTTTATAGAACTCTATTGCCTTGGGTATATTATGGTGTACTTTTTCCTGTGTCTCTCCTAGTATACGCTGTTCTTCTACCTTAACTGTATCCGCTACTTGATGAGATTGTGTACTTTTTTGTACTAAAGTCTCTTCGAGTTTTGACTCTTTTACTTGATCAAACAATATATAGGCACTAAAACCTAAGACCATAGCGATACTTCCTAGTATTGCTACAAATGAGAATGGATTGTTTTTTGTCTCTGAGACAACAGCATGTGATGAATCTTCATCTACATTATACATACTGAGCTGTGTCTGAATTTCCTGTAAACTCTTTGGTCTATTTAAAAGTTTGGGCGATGTCATACGGTTAACAAGCTTGCACATAACTATAGAATAGTTGTCATCAGAAATAAGTTCCTCAACTTCTTGATCCCCTTCTAGCGGACTACCT
>JANTGV010000089.1 GCA_024762745.1 Sulfurimonas sp.
TAGTATATCTTACAGAGATTTTGACACGGCATACTATTTAGGAAAATGTAATATGGAGAACCTAATAAGTTCAAATTTAACAATCTAGTCACTCTATATGTTTTTTATTATTATTAAAAATATTGATGATGATGAAAATTCTCTTATTATTGCAGAAACTATTGTGGAGTTTGCCAAGAAATCAGACTTAAAACTCGTGGCTGAATTCGTTTGTGATGCAGCAGTAAATGATAAAGTTTTTGAGCTTGGAATATAGTATAGACAAGGTTTCTACATAGAAAAACCTAAAGAGCCTTGAGATTAGAGGCTTATAAAAAACTTTGTAGTTTTTCGATATAATCACTTAAATTTAAAATTATACAAAAAGGTTTATGTGATGGAGTGCGAATTTCCAAGTGTTAATTCCAACAAAGAAGAGATAAAAGATATTTTTGATTCGGTAAAAACAATAGCAGTTTTAGGACTCTCTCCTGATGAGAGTAAAGATAGTCACAAAGTAGCAAAATATTTGAAAGAACATGGTTATAAGATAGTTCCTGTTTATCCAAAAGAGGAGACAATACTGGGTGAAAAAGTTTATCGTTCTTTACTAGAGATACCTTTTGATGTAGATATGGTAAATATATTTAGAAAACCAGCTGCACTTGACCCTATAGCAGATGCTTGTATAGAAAAAGGCAATGTTAAAGTATTTTGGGCTCAAAAAGGCATCGTAAATAATGCTGCAGCTGAGAAGGCGGAAAATGCGGGGATGAAAGTTGTTCAAAACTTCTGTAGCATGGTAGAACATCGCTCTTTATAAAAAGGTACTCTATTGTTAGATATAAAAAAAATTTATGAGGCTCAAGAGCGCATAAAAGATGTTGTTGTTGATACTCCTTTTTCTTACGCACCTTATTTGAGTGAAATATCTGCTTGTAATGTTTATTTGAAAAAAGAAAATTTACAGGTCACAGGTGCATTTAAAATGCGTGGAGCATATAATAAGATAGCTTCATTGACTGATGAACAGAGAGTTTGTGGTGTTGTAGCTGCAAGTGCTGGAAATCATGCACAGGGAGTTGCTCTTTCTGCTTCGACATTTAAAATCAGAGCTGTAATTGTTATGCCAGAATCTACACCACTTACTAAGGTAAACGGTGTGAAGCATTTTGGTGCAGAAGTTATTCTTGCCGGTGCAAATTATGATGAAGCTTATGCCTATGCGAAAAAGTACGGAAAAGAGAATTCTCTGACTTTTGTACATCCATTTGAAGATGCTGAAGTGATAGCTGGTCAAGGGACAGTTGCTCTTGAGATAATGGAAAAGTGTGAGGATTTAGATGCTGTTTTAATTCCTGTTGGCGGAGGCGGCCTCATTGCAGGTATGGCTTCCGCACTTAAGGCAAAAAACCCAAAGATAGAAGTTATTGGTGTAAGTGCCTGCGGTGCACCTGCCTTTAAAAACTCTTTTGAGCTTAAAAACGCAGTAGATAGTACTAGTGTAAGAACTATTGCCGATGGTATTGCTGTTCGTGATACATCTGAAATTACACTTGCGTATGCACTGGAGTCGGTTGATAGAATTATTAGCGTTGATGATGAAGAGATAGCGAGCGCAATTCTCTTTTTACTTGAGAAGCAAAAACTTGTTGTTGAGGGTGCCGGTGCAGTTGGTGTAGCAGCACTACTGCATAATAAGCTTGAGGATTTAAAAGGAAAAAAGATAGCCGTTGTATTAAGTGGCGGTAACATGGATGTTACACTTCTTTCTGTCATTATAGAAAAAGGTCTTTTAAAATCTGGGCGCAAGATGAAGGTTACTGTTACCTTGGTAGATAAACCAGGCTCTTTAATGCGTTTTACTCAGATACTCCAAGAGTTAAATGCAAACATAGTGCATATAGCTTATGATAGAACTTCAATCTCACTTGATTATGGTGATGCAAATGTTACAGTACACATGGAGACGAAGAGTGAAGATCACCAGAGAGAGATACGTTCAGCTTTAAAAGCAGAAGGATATTTAAGAGATTAATAAAACTATGGATGTTGTAGATAGCAAAAATATAAAAGAACCAGTAATTCTGTTAAAAATGCTAAAAAACAACACTCTTGTAGTTGTTGATTCCCAAACTACTATTAGATTTTTTGACTCAAAGAGTGCCGCACTTCTCAATGGCTTTAAAGTTAAAATTCGTCATAAAAGATATAGAGATAATATGGTTGCGTTTAGTGCTGATGCCAACTATTTTGCAAGTGTCTCCCCCGATACAAAAAGTGCTAGACTCTACAGTGCTGCTACTAAAGAGATTATCACTCAGGTCGAGAAACATCATGGGGAGGTCTCTTGTCTTGGAATTGACCCTTTAAGCAGATATATGTTCTCTTGTGGGGATGATGGGAAAACATTTGTTATAGAGCTTATAAGCGGTCAGCTTGTACTGACACTTCCTTTTCATATTGATAGAGTAAATGATATAGCCTTTAGTAAAAACGCTAACTGGGTTGCGACAGCCAGTTATGATAAAAAGATTGCACTTTTTAACCTGGCAACTATGACTCCAAAAAATAAGCTCATAGGGCACATGGCACCTGTTATGAAATTAAGGTTTTTAAAAAATAATCGACTCATTAGTTTTGATAAAGATGCTACCGCTATTGTCTGGAATGTATATAGTGGAAAAGTCATCTTTAGGATTGAAGGAATTCATGACACGCTCACTCAGGTAACAACAAGTAGTAATGATGAGTTTTTATTTATAGGAACTGAGCTGGGCTATATTATAGTTTATGATTTAAACAGTTACGAATTACTTTCAAGAAAGTATATAAAACTGGACTCTACAGTTACAGCTTTGGAGTTTAATGGGGAGAAAAATCATCTTATAATTGGAACTGAAGATGGTAATATTCTCTTTTATAATATTTATGAGGGGGAGGATGAACTTCAAGAGCTCTTGAAGTTTAAAGATTTTGAAGCTATTCAGAAGAGATCAGAGCTAAACCCTATTCTAAAGTACACACAGATATATAATGTGGTCTCAAACCTGTGGGAAACTACTTTAAAAAAAGCAAAAATAGCTCTAGAAAAAGGTGATATGCAAAAAGCGGTTCTTCTTTTTAAGAACTTTAAAAATATTCCTTCTAAGAATACAATTATGCGAGAAGTTATACATGAATATAGAGACTTCGAAAAGTTTGCAATGTTTGCTAAACAAGGGAAGCTGACACTTGCTTATGGACTCGCAAACTCACATCCCATGTATAAAGATTCAAGTCTTTACAGGGCGCTTGAGTCAAACTGGAAGAAATCTTTTGAGAAGGCTCAGGCTTACGCCCTTGATCCAAAAGGTGAAGAGAGAGCAAAAGAGATACTCTCTGCATATAGAGGAATTAGTGAAAAAACCAAACTTATAAAGGACCTGTTAACACAAGGTGAGGTTTATAAACGGTTTCGAGTTGCTGTTGGTCAGAAAGATTTTAGAGTTGCGTTTGAACTTGTAAAGTCCAATCCATTTTTAAAAGAGTTTAAAGATTATACAAATTTGATGAGTTATGCAGACACACTCTATATAAAGTCTCAAAAACTTATTGAAGATGGAGATACTCACTCAGCTATAAAACTTCTTAGAGTACTGGAAGACTTTAGTGACTTTAGCCAAGAGGTTAGGGGATTGATACTTGGTATAGAATCGAGACAAAAGTTTTTTAATGCGGTGGAAGAGGATGATAGACTTCTCGCATATAATTTATTAGAGCGTTTTGAAGTTCTGCAAGAGACAGAAGATGGAAAGAGACTTCAGGAGCAGTGGAACAGAGATCTCAGTAAAGCAAATGCATATGCGGTAGAAGGGAATATAATTGGTATTAAAAAGGTTTTGGACCCATACATGAAAATCAGTTCAAAATATGTCTCCATAGCAACAGTTTTTGGACTCTGTTATATGGTCCAACTAGAAGATGCAATGCAAAAAAATGTCTCCAAAAGTCTTCTTGAAAACGGTATAAAAAACTATATGTTGTCATTTGGATTACAGGACCAGATTGAGAACTTTTTTATGCAGTTTAAAGCTCACTATAGAGATTCGAAGCTTACGCTGGAGCATTTAACACAAGGTTCTTTAAGCATGTGGAGACCATCGATGATTGAAGACTCAATCTTAGATTAATTTTCAACTTAGAAATTACATCCCCCTTTAACCTCAAATATAGCTCTGCTTGGGTATAATCATCAAATTTTTAAATAATAATTTTATTATAGGAGACTTTTATGCAGATAAGCGGTGCACAAATGGTTATTGAAGCTTTTATCGCAGAAGGTGTAGACACAGTTTTTGGCTACCCTGGTGGAGCGATAATGAATGTTTACGATGAGATATATAAACAAGATGGATTCCAACATATTCTAAATCGTCATGAGCAAGCTTCAGTCCATGCTGCAGAGGGTTATGCAAAGGCTAGCGGTAAGGTCGGTGTTGCGATGATTACATCAGGTCCAGGTTTTACAAATGCAGTTACAGGTTTAGCTGATGCCTATATGGACTCTGTACCTATGGTTGTTGTATCTGGTCAGGTCCCTATGAGTCTTATTGGTACTGATGGTTTTCAAGAGATTGATGCTATTGGTATCTCTCGTCCATGTACAAAACATAACTATTTGGTTACTGACGCCAAAGATCTTCCTCGTGTACTTAAAGAGGCATTTTATATAGCTCGTTCTGGTCGTCCAGGTCCGGTCCATGTTGATATTCCTAAAGATGTTACAGCACAAATAGCTGAATTTAATTACGATATAGAACTTGAGCTTGAAACATACAAACCTCATGTTAAAGGAAACCCTCGTCAGATTAAAAAAGCTATGGATGCTATCTCTAAAGCTAAACGTCCACTTTTTTACCTTGGTGGTGGTGTAATTAATGCAAACGCATCATATGAAGTAAGAGAGTTAGTGCATAAAACAGGTATCCCTGCTGTTGAGACTCTAATGGCTAGAGGTGTTTTATCTCATGATGATGACTTGCTTGTTGATATGCTCGGTATGCATGGTTCTTATGCTGCTAATATGGCTATGAGTGAGACTGATATGGTTATTGCTCTTGGTGCAAGATTTGATGACCGTGTAACGGGTAAACTTTCTGAGTTTGCCAAAAATGCTGGTGTTATTCATGTAGATGTTGACCCTGCTTCTATTTCAAAGCTTGTAAACGCAGACTATCCGATTGTTGGTGATGTTAAAAGCGTTGTGAACGATATGCTTGGTCAGGTAGATATAATTCATAGTGAGAACTATGAATCATGGAGAGAGACTATTAATAACTTTGCTGAGCTTCATCCTCTAACTTTCCATGAAGATACAGATAGAATTAAACCTCAATGGGTTATAAAGCGTGTTGGTGAACTTCTTGGCGACAGTGCCAATATATCAACGGATGTTGGTCAGCATCAGATGTGGGCTGCACAGTTTTATCCGTTTAGCCGTCCAAACCAGTGGATAACTTCTGGTGGTCTTGGGACTATGGGTTTTGGTTTTCCAGCGGCTATCGGTGTAAAAGCAGCGACTCCAGATAAGACATCTATTAACTTTACAGGGGATGGTTCAATTCTCATGAATGTACAGGAGTTGATGACAGCAGTTGAGAAGAAGATACCAGTAATTAATATTATTCTTAATAATAATTTCTTGGGTATGGTTCGTCAGTGGCAGACACTCTTTTATGATAAACGTCACTCAGAGACTGATTTAAGTG
>JANTGV010000090.1 GCA_024762745.1 Sulfurimonas sp.
TGGCTACTCTGGAACAGTAAAGAATTTACAGATAACTACTACAATCGGAAACGCAGCTATTGAGATGTCTGGTAAAACATATCCGAGTTTTGATGGCTTCACTATAGTTCAAAACGGTTCCTCAAAAGAGGGTGGAATTTACTTTAAAAAAGATGGTGTAGGCGGTAGGTTTATGAATGGAGAGATTTTTGATAATGTGGATGATAATTATGGTGCAATACACTCTCAAAGTTCAGACAAAGTTTCTAATTCTGTAGATACCCGGACTACATTTATAAACGTTACTTTAAAAGGAAGTGCTAAAGGAAAAAGAGTAACAGGTACCTCTTCAGAGGCTCTAGGTGCGAAGTTTAGAAGTAAAGCATAGCTGCTTTTAATCTAAAATATCGTGCAGCTTGTTCCCGTCCGATATATCTTTATGAACTTGTGACCAGTTCTCATTTTTTATATTGTTCTTGAGGATTGAGAGCTCTTTTTCAAAAAGTTCCACAGCTTCAAGAAGATTCGTTTTATTCTGCTTGAATATATCTTCCCACATGTCAGGTGAACTCTTTGCAAGTCTACTCATAGAACGGAATCCACCGGCTGCTAGAGCTAAAATATTGTCTTTATTTTCTTGTTTCATAACTGTGTTTGCAATTGAGTAAGATATAGCGTGTGGCATATGAGATATAAACGCAGCATGTCTGTCATGCTCGTCTGATTTCATAAAGTACTTTTTCATACCCAGTGTTTTAAATATTTTTCTTGCTACAGTTCTTTGGTGCTCACCACTATCTTCTAGATCACATAAAACAACCGCTTTATCATCATAGAGGCCTTCAACTGCAGCTGTTGGACCAAAGTTTTCAGTTCCTGTCATCGGGTGTGCTGCTACAAAGTTTTTCCTGATAGCTGGAGGCACAGATGCAACTATTTTACCCTTTGTACTTCCAAGGTCAATGATAGTCGTATTAGCTTTGACGTCTACTAGTGCTTTTAAAGAGGCAATAATCCCATTTACAGGGATAGATAAAAAAATCACGTCATAGTTTTTGATCTCTTCAAATTCAACTACTTTTTTTACAAGCTGTAACTCTAAAGCACTCTTTTGGTGCTCGGGATTATGATCACATCCAACTATGGAATCGATAAAGTCTAACTTTTTGAGACTAAGGGCTAAAGAGCCACCCATTAATCCCAATCCAACTATTGCTACATTCATTTTTAATCTTTTTTAGTAATTTGCAAAATTATACTAAATTTACTTAATATTAACCTCATAATGGATAAAATCTCTATCTAATTTTGAACATGGAACCTTGATGAAAATATTTTTAACAATTTTACTTATACTATTCACTTCACAACTTCACGCACAAATCATTAAAACTATAAATTATGTCGGAATGGTTCATATATCTGAACCAGTTGCTTTGAGAATGCTTCCTTTTGAAAAGGGAGATGATGTTGATGCAAGGATGATTAACGATGCTCTAAAAAAATACTTTAACCAGGGTTATTTTAACGATGCGTGGGTTGAAATCGAAGATGGTGACTTAACTTTTTACTTTAAAGAAAAAGCAATTATATCTCAGGTAGAACTTAAGGGTTGGAAAGAGAATGAAGATGATGTTAAAGAGACAGTTATCCAGATAAAAAAGGGCTCTCTTTATAATGAAAAAAGATTAGAGGCTGCGAAAAAAAGAATAATTACCGCTCTAAATCAGGATGGAAAGATTGACAGTGTAGTTGAAGTTCAAAAAGAGTATCTTGAAAACGGTAGCATAAAGGTCACTTTTGTAGTTAACGAAGGTGAAGAGATTAGTATTGAGAAGTTAGAGTATAGTGGTGTTAAGGGTGTTGACAGTGATGAGTTTGATACTGTTATAGCAAATAAAGAGAGAGAGTTTATGGGCTGGTTCTGGGGTCAGAACGATGGAAAGATGAGCTTAGCAGACATGGAGTATGATAACTTAAGAATTCGTGATTACTATATGCAAAATGGGTATCTGGATGCAAAAGTTGAGCAGCCATTTGTGCGAGTGAACTTTGATAACTATACAGCTGATATGAGTTACCAGATAGAAGAGGGTAATGCATACACAATCAGTGCTGTCTCTATTGTTCAGACAAAAGAGGTGATAGAGCAAGAGAGGATTAAAGAGATCATATCTCTTAAAGATGGTGAGATATTTAATATTAAAACTTTTAGAGATGACTCTCAAAAAATTAAAACTTTGATAGCCGATATGAGTTATGCCTTTGTGCAAGTTGTTCCCGATTTAAAAAAGAATAAAGAAGATAAAACTGTTGAAGTGGTCTTTAAGATTAATCCAGGGACAAAAGTAAAAATTAGAAATGTTGTTATTTCTGGAAATACTAGAACACTTGATAGAATTATTCGTCGTGAGTTGTATTTAGGGCCAGGCGATATGTACTCTTTAACAGATTTACAGGACTCCAGAAATTCATTAGGACGTTTAGGTTTTTTTGATGGCAATACAATTGAAGAGAAGAGAATTGACAACTCAAATATGGATTTAGTTGTAAAGGTAAAAGAGGCACCTACTGGTAATGTTCAAATAGGCGGTGGATATGGTAGTTATGGTGGTATCCTGATCAGCTTAGGTGTAAATGATAGAAATATCTGGGGTTCTGGTATAAATATGGGTGTTAAAGCTGAGAAGTCCGAAACAACTCAAAACTACTCTTTTAATATTTCTAACAGTAGACTTAACGATAGTGACTTTAGTGGAAACTTTTCTATCTTTCACACATCGTATGATTATAATGATTATACAACTTTTTCTGATGGTGTGAGTTTAGGAGTTGGACATAGGTTCTCTCGCCATATTACAGGTTATATGGGGTATGGTTATTCGAAAAATGATTACGAGTTTGGAGAAGATTTTAATCAATCTTATTATGATGGAATAGGTGCAAACTACTTTGAAGCGTATGACAAAAGTGGAATCACAATTAGTGCAAAATGGGATAATACAGATGATTATTATCTCCCACGTAAAGGTTTTACACTCTCTCAAAGTTTTGAGAAGACTGGCTTAAGTGCAGATGCGAACTACTTTAAATCTAGAACAAACTTTGGAAAATTTATAGGGCTAGAAGAGTATCTTGGTTTTGATGCTATTTTTAGATATAAAGCAAGGTTTAACTCAGTTATTGACAATGGCTATATTCCACTTGCTGAAAAGTTTTATATGGGTGGTATTGGAAGTGTTAGAGGGTACGAGTCCTATTCACTCTCTCCAACAGTAGTTGATACGAATGCAAATGACGGCTATAGAAGAATAGGTGGAACGCAAACTTTTTCAAACAATGTGGAGTTAAGTCTACCTCTTGTTCCCAAGGCGAAGATGCGTTTGGTTGCGTTTGTAGACTGGGGTGTTATATCAGATAAATATAGTAATAATTTACGAACGAATAATATCTCACGTGGTGGATATGGTTTAGGGTTGGAGTGGTTCTCACCAGTTGGACCGATTCAGTTAATGTTTGCCGCACCTCTATTAGAAGAAGCGGGTGATAAAACATCTAGCTTTGAGTTTACAATGGGACAGAGATTTTAAAATTTAACTTCAAAGGTTTTATTGCAGTTGATCTTTGCAACTGCATCCCTGCTTAAATACAGAGGGCTTGAAGAGCCTATTTTCAATACTCCATCAGTGAATTCCATTTCAAAATCAATATTTCTTGGCCTATGACTCAAAAGAGCAATACTAAGTGAGAGGAGATAGCTTAATGCATTTGTTGTCTTTTCTTTAGGAAGTAGGTCTTTATACTTTTCTAAGTGAGAAGAGGCTGGTAAACGATTTTTTGCATACTTGGTAAGTGTTGCTATTAAAGTGATGCTTTTATGCGTAAAACCATACTCTAATGCACTCTGAATGAGGTAGTATGTATGTTTGTTTTGAGAATAGAAGTGAACACTGCTACCAGCAGGATAAAGTTTTGCTGCAAGAGCTAACTCATACCTGTACTTTTCATCTACTCCAAGATACTCTTTTGTTAGGTCAAAAAGCTTTTTAGTGAGTGAGTTAAGGTTGTTTGAGAATGTTTTATCTTGAACATGCGTATCAATAATGTATTTTACTGAGGTGTTATAGTTATGAGGGAATTTATCTTTTGAACTACGAAGCAGGTCTGAGAGATAGACTCCTTCTCTTACTCCAACACCACTGGTAATAATATCTTGAATTGAGAGCATTTTTATAACTCTTGAGAGAATGAGAGCACCAGGTTTTATAACATCGAACCTATTACTTTTAATTTCAAGTTTTTTCAGTCCACTCTCATCTGTTTTAAGGACATTCGAGATAAACTTTTTAAATCTACTATTTGAATAGCTATAGGCATGTAGTTTGTTTAATGGATACTCATCAAGTTTCATAATTGCGTTTGATATCGCCCTAAAAGTACCACCGATACCAACTAAAGTAGAGACATTCGTATCTTTTAATGATTGAAGTTGAGAGTCTATATACTCTGTCGCACCCTTGATATCATTATTGTCAAAATAGAGCTCTTTTAAACGTACAGTTCCTATGTCTAAAGAGATTGTATTAGAGATGTTTTTATCATCAATTAGAGTGAACTCTGTTGAACCACCACCAATGTCTATACTGAGTGCTGATTTTAATGGAGGAAGTAGGTTAGCACATGCTATAGCACCAAAATATGCTTCGTTCTCTCCATCAATAACTTTTATGTTTAATTTTAATTTTTCTTTTACTTCTTTTATAAACTCTTTTTTATTGGGAGCATCTCTTAAAGCAGAAGTCGCTACACATAAAGTTTTCTTAGTCTTAAAGGAGTTGCTTATATTTATAAAGTCATGTAAGGCATTAAATGTTCTTCGCATAGGAAGTTCTTGAAGGTTGCCATTGTGTTGGTAAGCATTTTCGGAGATTCGTACTTTGCTTTTTGCTTCGTGGAGTAAGTGAAATGCATAACGAGATGTTTTTTCATAGATAACCATTCTAACTGAGTTAGAACCGATATCTATAACTGCAACTCGTTTTGCCAAAATTTAATCTTCTATCTCTAAATTTTTATGTTTAAATTGAAGTTCTGCAATAGATTCAACGTTATCCTTATCTGGTACTATACAGTCAACAGGGCAGACAGAAATACATGCAGGCTCATCATATATACCGACACATTCTGTACATCTATCAGGGTCTATATAGTAGATTGGATCACCCTCTTCAATTGCAATGGTCGGACACTCTTCACGACATGCATCACATGCGATGCACTCATCATTTATTATTAAAGCCATTAAGAAACCTTATATTATATTTGTTTGTATTTTAGTGTTCGATTTATAACAAAATAAACCTTTATTGTATTTTAAATCTTATTATTTGATAGGTAAGATACAAGAAAGTTTTGAGTTGAGCTGTATAGAGGCAATAGTGCCGTCAATTCCATCTGTTCTATTTTTTATTTTTATATTTGCACCAAGTGCATCAGCTGCACTTTTTGCTAAAAAGAGACCAAGCCCAACACCGGATTTATTCCCTTGGCGTTTAAAAGGTGCGAAGAGGTCAACACTCTCATCTATACCACAACCCTCGTCTATAACTTCTATAAGTAATCCAACATCATCTTGAGAACTTCTCAGTGTTACAGATTTATCTTCAGGAGTAAACTTTAGAGCATTTTGAAGAAAGTTCTGGATGATTTGGTTTAAAAGACTTACTTGAAT
>JANTGV010000091.1 GCA_024762745.1 Sulfurimonas sp.
GTATATTTTACTAAAGTTTATCAAAATTTGTAGTTGTATATTCAGTATAACAACTACTAGTAACGAACAGCAGACTGTCACTAGAGTCAATCGTTATTCTCTCGTTTATGCTCCTTTCAACAACCTCTAGTTTGTGGAACAAGTATTTTAATAGCTCTTTCCTTGTTCCACAAAGTATTCAAAAAGTAAAAACTGTAAAGTTCACTAAGCCTTAAGGGATTTTGGAACAAGTATTGTAGCCAATAGAGAAAGTGATAGAGTGAAAAGGTTTTATAGTTGTGGTTTATTGTTAGAGAGCAAGTAAAGAAGAATCAATACGCAAAAAGCGTATCGAAGATTAAAGGCTAAAGATTAAAGTTTACCTTTTTCATATTTAGCTTTTAATTTTAAGTAATCTTGATAATCATCAGAGTTGATGTTATTAGATACTGACTTTGTAGAGTCATTTGCGTTTTCTGAAATACTTCTTGTACTATCATCAATATTATTAGAGATAGTCTTAGTAGAGTCATTTGCATTATTAGTAGCAGTATTAGATGAATCTCTTAAGTCATTAGAAATAGTTCTCGTAGAGTCATTTGCATTATTAGTAGCAGTGTTAGATGAATCTCTTAAGTCGTTTGAAATAGTTCTTGTAGAGTCATTCAAGTTGTTAGACGTCGTTTTAGTTGAGTCGTTAACATTGTTTGAAATTGTCTTAGTAGAATCATTCAAGTTATTTGATGTAGTCTTAGTAGAATCATTTAAGTTGTCTGATACATTTTTTGTTGCATCGTTAACATCATGAGAAACAGCAATCGTTGAATCTTTGAAGTCTTTAGTAGCCATTGTTGAGCTATCTTTAAAGTCTCTAGTAGTATTACTGATTGAATCTTTAGAGTCTTCAGCAACTTCTATAGTAGAGTCTCTTAAATCTTTAGAGATACCTGTTGTAGTATCTGAACCGCTTTTAACAGTTGCAATCTCTGCAGTTTTAAGATCATCAGAAGCTTTTACTGCAGTATCTTTTGCATCACGACTTACACTTGTTACTGTACGTTCACCACTTTTAGAAACTTCAACTGAGCCATCAACTCCAGACTGTACAGCTTCTTTAGCATCTTTACTCATAGAAGTAACACCGTCTTTCATATCTTTAAACATGTCTCCAAAGCTAAAATCTGCTGATAAACTTGTTGTAAGTGCAAGAGCTGCAACTGTACTTATTACTAATTTTTTTGTCATTTATTTCCCCTCGTTTTTAATCTGACCTAGAAAAACTATAACCCTTTCAAACTAAAACGCAACTGAAAGTAAGATAATTTTTTTTAATAAGTGATTATAATGTTTTAAAATATCACACTTCACGGAAATTGTTTTCAAGTATCACAATTTCTAATTTTGTGCTACTTATTCATATTATTTTTTGCTATAATAGTTCCATATGCAAATTAAAGGATCTTTATGAAAAAATTGTTATTAGTGTTAGTAGTAGGCTCAGGACTTCTTTTTGCTAAACCTTATACGACTGCAGACAGAATCAATGATATGAATGATATGGCAAGTGCTATGAATATAATACAGAGCGGTTTTTTCTATAATAACTACTCTACAGTCGAAGCAGGAGTTGAGAAGCTTACATCAGCCGCTTCACGTGTAAAGCCTCCTTTAGAGGAGTTGCAAGAGAAGGATGTGCTAACTAGATATATGAATCAAAAAATTCAAATGTCAAATAAAATTGTTAAGAATATAAATAGAAGATCAATTGATATCTTAGAAAGATTTAAAGATGGAGATAGAACTCAAGCAGTACAAGCATATACAAAAATCATGGGACAATGTATGAAGTGTCACAGAGAAATGCGTAACTGGTAGGTTTGAAAATGAAGTATTTATTATTACTATTTGTAACGGTTAGTTCACTCTTTGCTGGAGAGCTTGTTTTAACAGGAACCGTAATTTCAAATAATCAGAAGATGATACCTGCACGATATATGGGCTATGTTAAAAAAATTAATTTTGAAGTTGGTGACAGTGTTCAACGTGAAGATGTACTGTTTGAGCTTGAGTCTGCTGAGTTTGACATTATGGAGTCCCAAGCTGATCTGGCACTAGAGCAGGCGAAACTTATGTTGGATGTCTATAAAACGAGATTGAGCCGTAATAAGAATGAAAAACGTAAACTCAAACGCGATAGACAGAGAATGACAAAATTTGATTTTAAAGAGAGTATGCGTGACTTAGATGAAGCAGCAGACGATATAAGTGCATCTATAGAGTCTGTTCAGGTTTTAGTAGAACAAGCGAGTGAAAAATCTAAACAGTTTGCAACAATAGCAGGGTACTTAAAAGTTCAAGCACCAAATAATGGGATTCTTGTAGATAAAAGAATCAGAGTCGGTGATATGGTTGCACCGGGTATGATGACAATGATACTTGTTGATATGGACAATTTGGAGATTGAAGCCGAGGTTGCTGAGTCTGATTTAAAATATGTAAGACGTAATAAGGTTGTAGATATAAAGATACCATCACTCAACTATAAAGCATCTGGCTATATCAAAGCGATAGTTCCAAGTGCAAATCCAATGGCGCATACCTTTAAAATAAGAGTACACTTTGAGAAAAAGAGTGACATGGTTTTTCCGGGAATGTATGCAAAAGTATATGTTGATTTAACTGATGAGATTGCTAATAAGCTTTAGTATTTTTTTGTTTTAGATAAAATATAATCAATATATAGTCGACTAGGAAGAAAGTGAAAAAGTTATATCTCTTACTATTTATCGCTGTGAGCTTTTTTATTAGCAGTAGTTTTGCCTCAGAAGCAAAGTATACAGCTCAAGATATTCCTAAGACGATGAGTGTATCGATAAGAAAAGAGAGATTTTACTATCTCTTAACTCCTGCGATTGACAAAGTATATGATGAACTGCTACTTCAGTATAACAAAATAGAAAAAGATCTGAAGTTTGGTTCAAAAACACTCTCACATATACTTAGAGTTGAAAAATTAAAAATTGACTATAGAGTAGAAACAGATGAAGAGCTGCTTTTGGCTCTTAAGCCTCACCCAAAAAGTATTGCTCTTGCACAAGCTGCTATGGAGAGTGCTTGGGCAACATCAAGATTTTTTGTAAAAGCAAATAATGTCTTTGGTATGTGGTCAGTTAATAAAAACGAGCCACGCATTGCTGCTGAAGAGAAACGCGCTGGTATTAAAACTATCTGGTTAAAGAAGTTTGACAGCATTGAAGAGTCTGTAAGAGAGTATTATATGATGATGGGTAGAGGAGATGCTTATAAGGAGTTTCGAAGAGTTCGATATGAGAGTGATGATGTGTATGAAATGGTAGAAGAGCTTAATCGCTACTCGGAGATTGGTGAGTTATACACTGAAGAGTTATCAAGTATGATCAAGTATAATAAATTAACAGAATATGATAAGTAATAGCGTAGAATAATTTGATATAATTGCAACAATGAATAAGCTTGAAGAGTACTTAAATGCTCACGATACTAGTGAGATGCACCCATCGGAAATAGCAAAAATTATAAAACAGCTAGATGATAGCGAGTTTTCTGATGCTGTAAAACTAATACCAAAAGATTTACTTGGCGATGTTACTCTTGCACTTCCTGATAGGTTTTTTGACGATATTGTTGAGAACCTGAGTGTTGATGAAATTTCACACGCAGTTTCAGAGCTTGAGTCTGATGACCAGGCTGAGTTTATGTATGAGCTTCAAGAGATCGATGAGACAAAAGCCTCTGAGGTTTTTGAAGCACTCCATGAAGATGATAAAGAGGAGATTACTAAGCTTCATAACTATAAGGAGAATGAAGCGGGCTCTTATATGCAGTTTGAACTATTTACTGCTTATAAAGATGAGGTTGTTCAGGATGTAATAAAAAGGTTTGCTCGATTAAGAAAAGAGAATGAGGTCGAGAATGTTCAAAACCTTTTTATTACTAATAAAGATAACAAACTCAGGTACGCTGTTGGTTTAGATGACTTACTCATATTTGATTTTTCTAAAACGGTCATTGAAAATATTGAAGCGAGTGATGAGAGTTTTGAGCCGATAAAATCTCAGGATATTGATGATATTAAAGATGTAGTCCATGTGTTTGAAGAGTATGACCTCTCTGTTTTAGCAATAACAAATGAGTATGGTGTTCTTTTAGGGCGTATTACTTCAGATGATATCTACGATGTTATTAATGAACATGCTACTGAACAGATGTATAACCTAGCAGGTGTAGATGATGAAGCTGAAGAGGATGATGAGATTATAAAAGCGGGACGTAAACGTGCAACCTGGCTCTCTTTAAATCTTGTCACAGCAATAGCTGCTTCTGTAGTTATAGGGATATTTGCCGATACTTTGGAGAGTATGGTTGCTCTGGCTGTTTTAATGCCTATAGTGGCTTCTATGGGTGGAAATGCAGGTACACAGAGCTTGACAGTTGTTGTAAGACAGTTAGCACTGGGTGGTATTTCTCAGGGAGATGCCATGAGAATTATCAAAAAAGAGGTTGCAATATCTCTTGGAAATGGTGTTATATTTGCAGTGATGATGGGTCTCATTGCAGCTGTCTGGTTTGATATGAACATGCTTGGAGTAGTAATTGCACTTAGCATGGTGATTAATTTGTTTATGGCTGGTTTTTTTGGTGCCACAATTCCTCTGTTTTTAAAAAAAATAGATGTAGACCCAGCCATTGGGAGTACGGTAATATTGACTACTGTAACGGATGTTGTAGGTTTTTTTAGCTTTTTAGGGCTTGCTACAGCAATTTTATTATAAGGATTTTGTAAAAATTGGATTTATTGATACTATATTTCGCTCTTGCAGTAGGAATATCATTTTTGTGTTCAGTACTTGAAGCTGTGCTTCTGTCTGTAAATATGTCGTACATAGCGGTACTTGAAAAAGAGAGACCAATGATTGGAAAGCTGCTACGTCTCCACAAGGAGAATATAAGTAAGTCGATAGCGTCTATACTTATTTTAAATACTATTGCCCATACTCTTGGTGCAGCAGCTGTTGGTGCACAGGCAGCCAAACTTTTTGGAAATGATGCAGTTGTCATTATTTCAATGGTTATGACATTTGCTATACTTTTTTTATCTGAGATAATTCCTAAAACTATAGGGGCAGTATACTGGAAAGAGTTAGCTCCTATGTCAGCGCACATTATTAGAATTTTTATCTGGCTAACATATCCGATTATTTTAACTACGCTTTTTGTAACAGATAAGATATCTAAAGGAAAAGCTGATGCTAACAGTCTTACAAAAGAGGAGCTTTTAGAGAGTATGCTTCTTAGTGAAGATGAAGGTGTCATCGATGAAAAAGAGTCTGATGTTATTGAAAATGTTTTAAATCTTGATAATATAAAGGTTTCTGAAGTCTTAACTCCAAGAAGTGTTGTCTTTGCAATAGATGAGAGTATGACTCTTAAAGAGGTTATCGAGACAAAACCAGCCATATTTAAATTTTCTCGTATACCAGTCTATAAAGAGAGTATAGAAGAGGTTACAGGATTAGTCATAACAAAAAAAATATTTAAACAGGCGCTTGAAGATGATAGTGTTACTATAGGTTCGATTAGAAAAGATATATTCTCTATTAATGAGAATATTCCTGTCTCAAA
>JANTGV010000092.1 GCA_024762745.1 Sulfurimonas sp.
ATGAATGATTATATAGTAAAAAACGCTTACTTTTTTTATTGAAAAAGAGCTACATCAAGAAAAATTTAGACACATTCTTTTTCTTTATATATGCATCAGCGTTCTATAACTACACACAACAGTTTTTTCTATAAAGCTATTTTAAACCATTATCTAAATTATAAGATAAGTCAAAGGTTTTTACTGTAAACTCCCTTTTGAAAACATATTATGGAATGTAGTTGATAAAAACTATCATAAAGATTTTTAATACTTGTTATTAAGGTTCTTTGTGTAAAGTTGACTTGATACTCTATTGCTTATATATCAATATAATAATTGTTAAAGTTGTTATAAGTGATATAATAGTATGTTTAAATTTTCATTGGAGTAAAGGAGTAATAATGTATTATGTAGCAAAAGTAGATGCAGACAAATGTGCTGAATATAAATGTAATACCTGTACGCTGTATTGTCCAGAAGCTAATACGTTGATGTTCGATAAAGAGGGAAATACATCTTGGGTAGATGAGGATAGATGTAAGGGATGTGCACTTTGTGTGTACGTATGTAGTGACATGCTTGATCGTAATTGTATTACCATGGAAATGGCTGGTCAAGAAGGCTAAATCTAAACTTTAGATTTAATTTAAAATAAATTTTATAGGAGAAGTTATGGCAAACCAAGGTCCTGCGTATTATTCACCGTATCCGACGGCTACGTATGAAGGTAATATCACACCACCTGAGGGGAAAGCCCTTTTATTAGAAGATGTGGTTGATGAAGAAGTTGCAATGAGAGAAGTTGCGAGAGTTATGTTGACAAGTGACAATGCAACAATTTTCCCTGGTCCACAAGTATTATATGCGTGGAATGATGAAGCAAAGAAGAAAGCTACACTTATCAAAGAGATGGCAGAAGTACTTGATGCGAAAATGATTCCAATGTATGACTATCGTCCAAAATATCCAAAAATTGATCCGGAAGTAGAGATCAATCCAAACCACCCTAACTTAACAATTTGGCATAATGATATCAAAGCAGCGATCTTTATTGGTGTTCACTGTCACTATGCGAACGTAGCATTGAAGATCGTTAGATCAGAAACAGATTGTTATACGATTGCGATTTGTGGTTTGTCAGGACATGAGGATGCTATGGCAACATTAAGAGACCAGCATTCTTCAGAGCTTGCGAGATTTATCGAGATAGCTAAAGAAGTAAAAGCTGAGTTGGGAAAGTAGGAGAGAAGAATGAGTAAAATTACTGATATGACTAAAACACACAATTGGTCTGGACAGAAGCTGGTTTCTATTGAACATATGCTTTTTGAAGCTCCTAGAACTAAACACTTTATGACTGGTTCTGAAGTTTTAAAAGAAGCAGTTAAGCGTGCAACAGTAGATGCATCGGTTTCATACCCAATTACACCACAATCAGAAGCAGCACACCTTATCGGTGAGCTTTGGGCTGAAGGTTATGTTGGTGTTTATTTCCGTGGTGAAAATGAATTTGGTGTTATGTCTGAGGTTGCAGGTTGTTCAATGGCTGGTGCCAGAACAGTTACAACTACTTCGGGTCCAGGTACACTTCGTGCAATGGAAAACTTTGCTATGTGGTCAGGAACAAGAGCACCTATGCAACTTTGTCTAATGGCTCGTGGTATCAACTCACCATTGTCAATTCAGCCGGATAACTTAGAAGTTCAATACCTTCTAGAAACTGGATGTATGATCTGGTATGCAGAAAACGTTCAAGAATTATTTGACATGTCTTTAGCTGCATTTACAGTTGCAGAGCAACCAGATGTTCACGTACCAATTATTACTGCTGTTGATGGTTTCTTTGTTTCACATACTCGTGAAGCAGTTGAATTACCTGATGATGATATAGCACTTGAGCCATATAATCCATATGCTGCTCCACTACCTCCGATAGACTCTGAGATGCCTCCAGGACGTTTCTTAAGAGATCCATTTGTAATGAAGTCAAACTATATCTCATATGCTACGCATGCATCTTGGCAGTGGGAGATCAGATCTGCTGTTGAAAGATCTAAGCCATATGCTAGAAAGCTATTAAATGGTTTACTCCATACATCTGGAAATGAAGATGCTGAAATAGCGTTTATCGCTTGTGGTACTGCTTCTAACCAGGCAAAAGAGGGACAAAGAGAGCTAGAGAAACTTGGAATCAAATCTAAAGTTCTTAAACTAAGAACGATTAGACCATTCCCTGAAGAAGAGCTCATTAAAGAGTTAGACGGTATCAAACATGTATTCGTACCAGAGTTCAATGTTGTTGGTTGGTTGGCAAATGAAGTTAAAGCAAAACTTTATGGTAAAGTTGATGTGAATATTCATGCTGGACCAAAAGTTGCAGGTGGAATGAGTTTGCCTGCTGAAGCTATTATCCAGGAAGTTATGGAAGTAGTAAACCCAGGAAAAGGAGCATAATATGGCATTAGATATTTATAAAGTTAATCCTGAATTTAGAGACATTATGCCGAGAGAGATCATTGAGCTCGAGGAAAATGCTACATGGTCTCAAAATCAAGAGAAACCACGTGGTATTAAAGAACTTCCAGAGACAAAAGAGTTGCTTGAAGAGCACTCTTTGTGTGCAGGTTGTCCTGAAGCGGCTACATTAAGATATGTGCTTTCTGCACTTCCAAAACCTGAAGAGACGGTTATCGTTAACTCAACAGGTTGTACATCTTTGATGTTCCCACACATTGCGCTACATACTGTGCACTCACTATTTGGTAACCAGAACTCAGTTGCTTCCGGTATCAAAAGAGTACTTGAGTGGAGATTCCCTGATAAGCAAAAAGACGTTGTTGTTCTAGCAGGTGACGGTGCGACTGTTGATATCGGTCTTGACTATACACTTCAGTCATTCTTTAGACAAGAGAAGATCACAACGATCTGTTTCGATAACGAAGTTTATGCGAATACGGGTGGTCAAGAGTCTGGTATGACAGCTAAAGGTCAAGTATTTAAGATGGCTCCGACTGGTAAAAAGTTTGAAAAAGTACCTATGTGGGAACTTGCAAAAACATCTGGTTGCCATTACTCAGTGAATATGACAGGTTCTGCACCAAAAGCTGTAGCAAAAGCTGTAAGAGAAGCAATCTTGGTTGCTAGAGAGATCGGACCGACATACCTTAACATCTATACACCTTGTATCCTTGAGATCGGACTAAGTGCAAACGAAGGTCTTGGTGAGATGAAAGCTGGAGATAAACATAGATTCGAGTTTTATAAGCATGTTTCTCCAGAAGCAGAAGAGTATTTGAAAAAATGTAAAGCAGAGGGACTACTATAATGGCAAAAGATTCAATTAAAATTAGAATGCCTGCTCTAGGTGGGCAAGGAGCGGTTACAGCTGCACACATTGCAGCAACTGCAGCGGATACAGAAGGATACTACGCAGTATCTAACCCATTTTTTGGTGCTGAAAAGCGTATGGCTCCTTCTGAGAGTTATGCAAGAATCGGTACTGTGCCTATTTATGACAGAGGGGAAGTAATTTATCCTGATATCGTTATGATCTATCACCCACAGGTTATTACTATGGGTAAATCATACACAATGCCTTTTTATGCAGGTATCAAAGAGAATGGTCTGGTTATTATTAACTCTGATAAAGATCTTTTAACTCCTGAAGATAAAAAAACATTAGATGACTTGAATGTAAAAGTTCTAACTAGAGACTTTACTCAATTTGCTATTGAACAAGCCGGAACCGAACTTGCTACGAACATGGCAATGTTAGGTGCATTATTTGGTGCACTTGGAACTGTTAGTAAGCCTGCTATTGAAGAGGGTATTAAAGACAGATTCCTTAAAAAGTATACTGCTTCGGGTGGTACTGCTACACTTGACTCAGTTATTGAGAAGAAGTTTAAGAAGAAGATGGATCTTATCCAGAAAAACCTCGACACTGCATCTGCAGCATTCGACTTAACAGCTGAATGGTGTAAAGAAGTAGGTTTCGAACAAATGTTGGAAGCTCCAGGCAAATAACAAACATCATAACAACTGCACCAAGTGCAGTTGTTAGTAAGTCTACATATACTACTTTATGTATCAACAAACATCCACACAATCACAATCTAACTTTTAAGGTACACTCATGATACAATCATTTATTATTACAGGATTTTTAGGTGTTGGTAAAACCACCATGCTTACCAATACGGTCAAAGAACATTTTAGTGATAAAAAAGTTGCAATAGTTGTAAATGAATTTGGAGATATAGGCGTTGATGGCAATATCCTAAGCAATGTATACAGTGAAGTACTTGAAATATCTGAAGGGTGTATATGCTGTCAATTGGCCCAAGAGTTTGAAAGTGGTGTGCAAGAGATCATAGAGAAATACAATCCTGAAGTGATCTTTGTCGAGACATCAGGAGCTTCTGAGCCATTCCCTATCTTTTTATCTTTGCAAAATCTTGGTATTTCTGTTGAAGGTGTTATCTGTGTTATCGACGCAAAGAACTTTGACTCCTACAAAGAGAATTCTACAGCAAAATACCAGATAGGTGGATCTAACATCTTGGTGCTGAATAAAACAGATCTGGTAAGTGATGATGAGCTTGAAACCCTTAAAAAGGATGTGATTGAGCTCAAGGAGCAGTATGATATTAAAAATACTATGACAGGCAAGAAGATCTTCAACAATTACGTTATCAATTATGCACATCAGGGTGTTGTGAATAAAGAGGTGTTCGAAGGTGTGTATGAAATTGATGAGATCATAGGTTTGGCAAAAGAGTATGAACATCCTGATCACACGACAAAAGATGCTATTACGCAAAAAGTAGCCTATTTTAAAGAGGGCATAGAGTTCAATGATGTAGATGAAGTACTAAAGCAGCTTCCTAAAAGTATCTACCGGGTTAAAGGTGTGGTTAAAACCAAAGATGTTCCTAATCCTATCGTGATCAATTACTCATTTGGTAATGTCTCTTTTGAAGAGTTGGACAAATATAAGCAGCAGTCGATCCTTATTTTCATTGGAGAAGCAATTGAGAATGATGTGGCTCTATTATGTGAAAAATTCGATTATTTGAATATGCCTCAGTTTAGAGTTGGATAACAGTCTATAATATTTTACATCAATGGTATCGTTTGTCTGATCCTTTTATAACGTATCTTTTTGCTTTCAGGATTATCTCTCTTCTTTTCTTCTCTCTTTTCCTGAGAACTTAGTATTGGTTAGGTCTTTGAAGTCTTGTGTGAGAGTGACACCTGCCATATTCTCAAACTCTTCAAAGTCAGAAAAGTAAACAGTAAATGATATCTCAGTAATATGGATCATATTCCATTTTTCAGCAAATACCTCTTTTTGAAATGCTACATGGGCAGAAATAGGGGACTTTTGTATTTTATCATCCATACTACTGTTTTTATAAGTAAATCTTACAAACTTTGGTACAAGTTCCAGCTCATGTATCTGGTCTATTTTATCCTGTTTAGCATTGGCAATAGTTTCTTCAGACGCATTTTTATCTTCACAACCAAAATAATCTCCAGTTAAAACTCTCTTAAAGGTTCTTCCCGGAGGGTCTGGAACATATTCTTCTTTTTTATTACCAAATAGTTTTTTCAACATCTCTATCATTAAGATTCCCTTGTATTGATAT
>JANTGV010000093.1 GCA_024762745.1 Sulfurimonas sp.
GCTTTTTTTGCAGTTTCTATAATAAGTTCAATCTGGTCAAGCAAAGCTTTACGGGAGTAACCAAATCTATCAAAACCACCAGATTTTATAATAGCTTCAATAACACGCTTATTAACCTTAGATGGCTCAATCCTATTTACAAAGTCCTGCCATGACTCATAGTCACCATTCTCTTCTCGCTCCTCTAGCATAGAGTGTATGGCAGCTTCACCAACACCCTTAATACCACCAAGACCAAAAAGAACTATATCTTTTTCATCTTTTGTAATTGCAGAGAACTCTAACTGCGAGTCACAAATATCAGGTGGCCCTAGCTCTATTCCCATACGTTTAACTTCATCGATATAGCGAACAACCTTATCTGTGTTGTCCTTATCTGAAGTTAGAAGTGCTGCCATAAACTCATTGGGATAATAAGTTTTTAGCCATGCTGTTTGAAAGGTAACCATCGCATAAGCTGCTGAGTGAGATTTGTTGAAACCATAGCCTGCAAACTTTTCAATCAGCTTGAATAGATCACTTGCGAGGTTATAGTCAAGTCCAAGTTTCTGAGCACCTTCAGAAAAGAGACGGTTATACTTCTCCATCTCCTCAACTTTTTTCTTACCCATAGCACGACGAACAATATCTGCCCCACCAAGACTCATACCGCCGATAGTCTGTACTATCTGCATTACCTGTTCTTGATAGACAATCATCCCATAGGTTGGGCCTAGAGTATCTTTTAAAAGGTCAAAACTAACCTCTTCAAAAGGGTAAAATACTTTTTTTCTACCATGCTTACGCTCAATGAAATCATCAAGCATTCCCGACTCCATAGGTCCTGGTCTATAGAGTGCCAAGACGGCGATTAAATCCTCAAAGTTTGAAGGTTTCAAACGGCGGTTCAAATCCTGCATACCAGAGGACTCTATCTGGAACATTCCCTCCGTCTCACCAGTTTGAATAGCCTCATAAACACCAGGATCATCTACGTCTATCTCATCCCAGTTTACATCTAAATCGTAACGGCGTTTAATAAGCTTTACTGCGTTTTGAATTACATCAAGAGTCTTTAGACCAAGGAAGTCAAACTTGATTAAATCAATATCTTCCATATAGTTTAGAGAGTACTGTGTTACAAAAGTATCCTCACCAGAAGGCTTATAGATAGGTGTCTTTTTCCATAACTCTTCATTTGAGATAACAACACCGGCAGCATGTATACCGGAGTTGCGTTTAAGCCCTTCTAATTTCTTGGCAAACTCCCAAACTCTCTTCGCGTTCGCATCTTCGTTGATAAGCTCCTGTATCTTAGGCTCTTTTTGAAAAGCACCATCTTTAAACTCACCACCCTTTGTTTTACCATTGAGGGTAATCCCAAGCTCATCAGGAATAAGTTTTGCCATCTTATCAGCTTGACTCAGTGGCATATCTAAAACACGTGCAACATCACGGATAACCCCTTTTGCAAGAAGTGAACCGAAGGTGATAATTTGAGCCACCTGATTACGACCATACTTCTCAACAACATAGTCTATAACCTCTCCACGACGAGCCTGCATAAAGTCCATATCGATATCGGGCATACTTACACGTTCAGGATTTAAGAAACGCTCAAAGAGCAGATCATACTTCATAGGGTCAATATCTGTAATCTCCAAAGAAAACGCAACAAGACTTCCAGCAGCTGAACCGCGTCCTGGTCCAACAGCGATATCCATCTCCTTAGCCACCTTCACAAAATCCCATACAATCATCATATAACCCGGAAACTTCATAGAGTTGATAATATCCATCTCAAACTCTAATCTCTCCCTATACTCTTCATGTCTTTGAGGCGGTACAATCTTCAGACGTTTTTCTAAACCTTCACGGCACTTATATACAAAATACTCTGCATCATTTTTATCGGCTGCAAGCATATGTTTTTTCTTATCTTCTTCAGTTGCATCTGGTGCGAGTGGAGGATCATCTTGATGGTCTATATCTAAACCCTCCTCTTTTGCATACTCTTTTGTAAACTTAAAGTTAGGAGGTGTTGGCGTTTTTACAATTGGTACATAGGCTTCACACTTGTCAACTATCTCCTGAGTATGTGCTAAAGCTTCTGGAATATCTGCAAAAAGCCTAGCCATCTCCTCTGGTGATTTCAGATAAAACTCATGAACAGAGTGACGCATACGATTTGGATCATCATAGAGTTTATTCATCCCAATACACATAAATGCTTCATGATACTGTGCGTCATTAGGAAAAGTATAGTGAGTATCGTTTGTTGCAACAACTTTGATACCAGTCTCTTGAGAAATTTTTAAAATTTGTTCATCTATGAAGAGTTGGTCACCAATACCGTGACGCATGAGTTCAAGATAAAAATCATCACCGAAAATATCTTGATACTCCCGTGCAATTTCTAAAGCACCTTCATATCCTAATGCACCATTTTTTACATTTCTCTCATTTGCAAGATTAAGGTGCCAGTTTACCTCTCCCTGTAGACATGCAGAGGTACATATAATCCCCTCAGAGTACTTACGAAGTTCATTTTTATTAATTCTTGGAAAGTAGTACATTCCCTCTATGAAAGCTTTAGAAGAGAGGTACATAAGGTTCTCATAGCCTTTTTTATTTTTAGCAAAGAGGCATATGTGAAAACGCTGTTTCGTACTTTTATCGTTAAGTGTATCTCCATTATGAATATACCCTTCCATACCTATAATAGGCTTTATCCCTGCATCAATCATCTGCTTATAAAAATCAATCGCACCAAACATGTTTCCATGGTCAGTCATAGCAACTGAATTCATTCCCAGCTCTTTTAAACGTGGTACAAGGTTTGAGAGTTTATTAGCACCATCTAGTAGTGAATATTCTGTATGAAGATGTAGATGTGTGAAAGGTTGTGCACTCATGTAAAATTACCTAAATATTTTTACATGATTATAGTAGATTTTTCTTAAAATTATTTCCACAAAAAAGAGATGTGGAAATAATTTTATTTAACTTTTTCTAAATACTCGCCGTCAACAGTATTTACTTTGATAAGATCACCCTCTAAAACATGATAAGGAACCTGTACAACAGCCCCAGTCTCAAGAGTAGCAGGCTTTTTACTTCCACTCGAAGTATCACCTTTAAAGTTAGGTGGAGTTTCAGTTATCACAAGTTCCATAGTCTCAGGTGCAGCAACAGAGATAGCGTTACCCTTGTAGAAGATAATATCAACGTTTATTCCATCTTTAAACCATTTTGAAGCATCATCACACTGCTCATAAGAAAGGCCTAATTGGTCATACGTGTCATTGTCCATAAACTGGTACATATCACCATCATCATAGAGATACTGCATAGTTTTATAGTCAATTACAGGAACTTCAAATTTATCACCAGCATGCACAGTTTTTTCAACTACTTTACCATTTAAAAAACTCTTCATTTTCATACGTACAAACGCAGCACCTTTTCCTGGTTTTACATGTTGAAACTCTACCACTTTATATGGTACTTCGCCTACAACAAGACGAACATTTTTTTTGATATCACTCATACCGATAGTTGCCATCAATACACCTTTATTGAAAATTATTTCGGGATTCTACTATAAAAGGACTTAGAATGCTATAATGTCAGAAAAAATTATGGATTTATAAAATATGGAATTTACTCTAAACGCAACAAGTGGAAGTGCGAGAGCCTGTACAATTAAAACTGCACATTCAACTATTCAGACACCGGTATTTATGCCCGTGGGAACACTAGGGAGTATTAAAGCTCTTGATATGGATGATGTACTCAACACTTTAGGAGCTGAGATTATTTTGGCAAATACTTACCATATGTACCTGCGTCCCGGAGATGAGACTGTTGCAAAGATGGGAAAACTCCATAATTTTACAAAATATCCAAAAAGTTTTTTGACTGACAGTGGCGGTTTTCAAGCATTTTCACTCAGTGACATCTCTAAGCCCAAAGAGAATGGTATAGAGTTTCGTTCGCATGTTGATGGGTCAAAACACTTCTTCACTCCAAAAAAAGTTATTGATATTCAGACGAACCTAGGCTCAGATATTATGATGATTTTAGATGACTTAGTTGCTCTTCCCGCAACACAAGAACGTATTAAAATTTCTATTGAAAGAACTACTGCGTGGGCACAGGAATCTATAGAGTATTTTCGTTCTCAACAAAAAAAGGGAATTTGTAGCGACCAGAATATTTTTGCCATAATTCAAGGTGGAACAGACAAAGAGTTTCGTACCAAAAGTGCTACTGAGCTTTGCGCTATGGATTACGATGGTTTTGCAATTGGTGGTCTCTCTGTGGGTGAGCTCAATAGTGAGATGTACGACACTGTAGAACATACAGTTCAGTACATGCCAAAAGATAAACCCCGTTACCTCATGGGTGTAGGGACTCCTGAAGATTTAATAGAGAACATTGAACGTGGAGTTGATATGTTTGACTGTGTAATGCCTACTAGAAACGCAAGAAATGGAACTCTTTTTACATCATTTGGAAAAATAAATATCAAAGGTGCCAAGTTCAAAGAGGATGAATCCCCAATTGACCCAGAGTGTCAATGTCCAACTTGTAAGACTTACTCACGAGCATACCTAAATCATCTCTTTCGTTCTCGTGAGATAACATACTTTAGACTTGCAACTATTCATAACCTTTTTTACTATCTAAACCTTATGAGAGAGGTTAGAAAAGCTATTTTAGAAGATAGGTTTAGTGAATTTAAGAAAAACTTTTATGCCAAAAGAGTAAAATGATAAAATTTTGAACGAGGTTCTATGAAAAAAACAAACAAACTACTCCTATTTATTGTACTTTTTGCATTCGCTTTTTTCATAATAAATGAGTCTTTTTCCTACTATATAGGTTATGAAAAGGCAAAAATAGAATCTTACAAGAAAGATAAACTTATCTTTAACAACCTCAAGGATGCTCAGGCCAAAAATGTCTCAATACTTGCCGAAGTACTATCCAAGGATGAACATGTTCTAAAAGGCTATAGAGAAAATAATCCTGAAATAATTCAAGAACATATTTCTCCTATCTGGAAGAGTGTTCAAAAGAAAAAGTTAACCTATGAGATACACTTTTTCAAACCACCAGCTGAATCTTTTGTAAACTTCTCAAACTTTAAGTCTATCGGTCAAGATGTATCGAGTGTTCGAACAGATATAGAGTGGATAACATCATCGTTTAAACCAAGTACTCATGCATTAATGTGTAAGACATATGCCGGATATAGAGCAACACATCCGATTATAGACTCAAATGGTACTATGCTTGGTGGTTTATCACTAGGTAAAAAAATCGACTGGATTCCAGAGGCTATTAAACTCAAAACAGAACACGATGCCTTCTTGGTATACACAAAAAAGTCCACAAATACACTTATGAGCAAGTACTATGAAAACTTTGTCAAAGATAAAACGGTTATAGGTGATTATATCCTTGCCAATAAAACTATAGATGTCTCAGTTGATAGTGTTAAAGATATAGATTACTCAAAAGAGATACAAAATATAGAGATAGAGGGTGAGAATTATATTCTCTACACCTATCCGATTATTGACTTTAATAAAAACATAATGGGCT